>JAKUTG010000125.1:0-6928 GCA_022447905.1 Pseudomonadales bacterium
TTACCTGGATCAAACTCTTCTATGGCTTCTAGTTTGATTGGGTCCAGGTTTCCCCAATTACTCAGTTTTGATTTATCAAGGGACTGAAAGACGCCGATCGCCAGCAATCGCGATGCAAATGACGCGCCATGGAAAACCACGTCATAACCACTGCTTCCTGCCAGAAGCTTCGTATCGACGATCTCACTTGTGTCGTAGATATCGTAATTAACTTTGATTCCGTATTCTTTCTCGAAAGCATCAACAATACCGGGATTAATATAATCAGACCAATTGTAAATATTGAGCAGCTTGGTATCTTGTGAGAAAGCAACCGATGAAGACAATAATAATTGCGGTATTAGGTATAACGCAAAGTTGTAGAGTTTACGCATGTTGGGGCCTTCATTTTTTCTGAGCATGATTTCAACCGACAAGCTGCAAATAATTTGCATTTTAATTTAGAGCGCCTTCCTAGAATTTTACACTTTCTCAAATCTAGGCATACCTCCTTATTATGTTGATTTGTCTTCTTAATTTCCTATTTTAAAGTTTTACCACGGAACAATATCAATGTAATGGTTTAATTTCTTTATGTGAGAAGCCCGGTCTTTAGTTAGGCTGAAATCCTATTGTTTATTTATGAACCACTGCCATTTAATTCGTGACGGGCAGGTGGTTTGAAAATAGTGTCGAAATATGGCTTAAAGCAATATGTTGAGCTACAGTAGCCGCAGGTTTTAGCACGCTTCGATTTTTGGCTTTGTTGGAACCAACTTGGCGAGAGTGAATCTGGAGTCACACAGAGTGACAGTGAAGTACGATGCAATAGTTATCGGGGCAGGGCACAACGGCTTAACCAATGCCGCTTATTTGGGAAAGTCAGGATTGAATGTGCTGGTACTTGAAAAAAATTCCTATATTGGTGGAGCGACGGTAAGTCGTGAATTACATAAGGACTGGATATATTCCAATTGTTCTTATGTTTGTAGTCTCCTGCGCCCTGAAATTACCCGTGACCTTGAGCTTCCGCGCCATGGATTGCAGGTAGTGCCTTACGGCGGAAGTGTTACTTTTTGTGAGAACGGTGACTATTTTGGTGATTATCCAGATCATGAGCGCCGCTATCGGGAGATCGCACGGCACTCTGTACGCGATGCCAATGCCTACGAGCGCTATGAAGCTGATGTTATGAAACAAACCCGTTTGATCCGCCCTTTCCTTATGCGTACGCCGGCGGATCCAACCTCGCTAAAGCTTAGAGATTTGAAAGAAATGGCGGTGTTGGCAAAAGCTTTCGGGCAGATGGGCGAAGAAGGATTGGCCGATACACTGCGATTTTGGACCATGAGCATTGGAGACTATTTGGATGAGTACTTCGATACGGATGTCTTAAAGGCTCATCTTGCCGGTAGTGGGATTATTGGAACAGCTCTAGGCGTTTATTCTCCGGGCACGGCTTATGTATTGGTGCACCACTATATGGGAGACGTGGATGGCACCGTGGGTGCTTGGGGCTTTGCCCGCGGAGGGATGGGAGCTGTTTCCGAAGCATTGGCTTCGTCCTTTAAATCTTTTGGGGGCAAGATTCAATGTGATGCCGAAGTAGGACAAATAATAGTCGAAAATGACAGAACAAAAGGAATTGCGCTTACCAATGGCGACGAGTACTACGCAGACATTGTAGTTTCCAATCTGGACCCGAAGCGGACCTTACTCAATATTATGCGCGAAAATGATCTGCCTAAAGACATTGTACAGAAGGCGAAGAATTTCAAAATTCGTGGTTCATCCGGGAAATTAAACATAGCACTTGACGGTTTGCCGACCTTTAACGGTCTTCCAAAAAACAGTCCCTTGATGCATACCGATATGCACATGATTGATTCATTAGAAAGAATGGAGCGAGCCTACGACGACTGGAAAAACGAAACTTGGTCAAAAGATCCTTACGTAGATATGCTAATCCCGTCTCAGATTGATCCGACTATGGCTCCACCCGGGAAGCACATGATGACGGTTTTTGTTCAGTATGCTCCTCCGAAAATTAATGGCCGCGAATGGACAGATCAAGATCGAGATGCTTTCGGTGAAACGGTAATTAATCAAATTGCCAATTACAGCCCTGATTTCAAGGATTTAATTTTACACTGTGAAGTAAGGACTCCTCGTGAAATTGAGAATGAAGTTGGTCTTACAGAAGGAAACATTTTTATGGGAGAGCTCACCTTCGATCAACTACTATTTAATCGTCCTTTTCCTGGCTATGCCCAATATCGTGGCCCAGTAAAAGGGATGTATATGTGCAGCTCGGGTACCCATCCAGGGGGAGGTGTAATGGCAGCTCCAGGTGCGAATGCAGCGCGAGAGATACTCATGGACCTAAAGCGGACGAATACGGTACCAGAGGGCTACGACGATGACTAATATTCATTCACAATACGATGTCGTCGTTGTAGGAGGTGGTCATAACGGTCTTGTCTGTGCAAATTACCTTGCAAAATCTGGACGTAAAGTGCTGGTCCTGGAGGCGAATGAATCTCTGGGTGGCGCAGCAACTACGAGGAAATTTGCCGATAATTATGCAGTTTCTGGTTGCGCTCATTGGCTCTTCCAGCTTAATCCGAGAGTGGCTTCGGATTTAGGATTGGCAAAACATGGCTTGAAGTTGGCAGCGCGTAATTTAAATTCAATCGCACTTGCTGAAGACGGTAACCATATCACTATAAAAGGTGACGGTATTGAGGGGGGAGAATTATCGGGAAAAGACCAGCGTGCTTATCAACGATTCAATCGCCAGATGCTTAAATTCTCGAAGTTACTGGCTAATGCTTTTGAGAGACGCGCTCCTAAATTGCTGGATAGCAATTTGACCGATCGTATGACGTTGGCAAAGTTGGGGTTAGGTATGAAAATGCTTGGCAAAGAAGACATGCGGGATTTGCTTCGATTGGCGCTTATAAATATCTACGACGTCATGGAAGAAAATTTCGACAATGAGTTATTGAAAGCAGCTATATGTGTTGATGGGGTGTTAGGTTCACACATGGGCCCCCGATCGCCCAATACGGTCTTTGGATATCTTTACCGGCGGATAGGTGACATTTACGGATTCAAGGGCCCAGCCGTAGTTGAGGGAGGAATGGGAGCCCTTGGCACCGCATTGGCGACTTCAGCCATGGCCAGAGGAGTTGACATACAGACCAAATCGAGAGTTGGAAAGATAAATCTGGCACTGGATAAAGTGACTGGTGTAACTCTAACTAGTGGGGAAGACTTTCACGCAAATATTGTCGTTTCAAATGCAGATCCAAAAAGCACGCTAGAAAAATTGGTAGGGTTTAAGAACCTCGAGACAGGTGTTGTAAGGCGAGTAAGCAATATTCGTATGAGAGGCAGTGCAGCGAAATTACATCTGGCACTTAATGGAATGCCGAATTTTGGTGGTTTGACAGATAGTCAAAAAGGGCAGCGGCTTCTTATCGCGCCAAGCATGAACTACATAGAGCAAGCATTTAATTCGGCAAAGTATGGTGAGTATTCGACCAAGCCAGTCCTGGATATAAGTATCCCTAGTGTGCACGACAAAAGTTTGGCGCCAGAAGGTGCTCATGTTCTTTCGGCTATCATACAATTTGCTCCTCATGATTTAAGAGGTGGTTGGGAAAAGGCTCGCGAGCCATTTAAAAATCTTGTGATTGACAATATCAACCAATATGCGCCAGGCATTAAAGAACAAATTATTAAGAGTGAACTGCTTACACCTGAAGATTTAGAAGGCGAATTTAATATGAGGGGAGGTCATTGGCATCACGGAGAGATCAGTCTTGATCAGATAATGATGATGCGCCCGTTTCCGGGAGCAAGTCAGTATGCCACTTCTGTCAACGGATTATTTCTTTGTGGCGCGGGCGCTCATCCAGGAGGCGGGGTCATGGGGCTAGCAGGTAAAAACGCTGCAAAAGAAATTATAAAGCGGGGAAAAGCGGCGTGAAACAGCATGACGAAACAATGATGCTAGCAACTCCGTTTCATTCACGGATAGTTAAAGCCTGTGAAATTAATCAATGGGACGAATGGAAGGGCTACACTACACCGAATGCCTACACGGAGGTTGAGCAAGAATATTTTGCCATAAGAAACAGTACTGGTGTTTTCGATCTAACACCGATGATTAAATATCGAATAGAGGGCCCGGATGCAGAAGATTTTCTGAATCGGCTGGTGACTAGAGATATCAGGAAAATAAAACAAGGTCGAGTGGGTTATGCTATTTGGTGTGATGACGCGGGCCAGGTAATGGACGATGGTACAATTTTTCATCTTGGGGACAATGATTATCGGCTTTGTGCTTACACCCGGGTTATGGACTGGCTTATGTGGTCGTCGATGGGATTCGATGTATCTATTGTCGATGAAACTGCCGAAGTCGCTGCGCTTGCCGTTCAGGGGCCGACTTCTTGTTCAGTTTTACGATCTATGGGTCTGGAGGGCATTCATAATCTAAAACCTTTTGGTCTGACCGTTTATCCATTCGGCAACGCACAACTGATGGTCAGTCGCACTGGCTTTACTGGTGACCTTGGATACGAGCTTTGGGTGGAACCGGAGGATGCCGAGGCTTTGTGGGATAAGCTTTTTAGTGCCGGGGAGAACTTTGGCATAAGGCCCATCGGCGGAGCTGCGCTTGAGATGGCAAGAATCGAAGCTGGCTTTTTACAAGCCGGGGTAGATTTTATTCCCTCAGAAGAGGCAGTTCGTGTGGGTCGGTCGCGATCGCCTTTTGAACTGGGTCTCGATTGGCTGGTGAGTTTTGATAAACCTATTTTTAATGGGCGCAAGGCGCTCCTTAAAGAGAAAGAATTAGGTTCCCGTTATCGGTTCGTATATTTAGATGTGGAGGGCAATAAGCCTGCTGAACATTCATTTATCTTAAAAGATGGCAAAGAAATTGGAACCGTTACCTCCGCAGCTTGGTGTCCAACGGCTAAATCCAATATCGCATTTGCGCAAGTTGAATCCAAATATGGAAAGCTTGGTGAGCATCTTATTGCAGAAATTTATTATCAGCGAGAACTTCAATGGACCAGAGTTTTAGCAAATTGTAAGGTAATCGAAAGAGCAATTTTTAATCCACCTCGCCGTCGGCAAACACCGGCACCTATTTTCTAATCCTGATTTTTTGGTTGGAACACTGTATTCAAGTGAGAATGGGACGAAGAAGACTTAACAAGTAAAGTAAGGCTGTAACAATGAATATTGCAGATCTGAATGAGTTGAATTTATTTTTGTCAGAGTATCCAGACACAACTATGTTAGAGGTGTTGTCACCGGACATAAATGGCATTCTCCGTGGGAAACGAATTCCGACTAGCGAATTTGAGAGTTTCTTCAACGAAGGAGTTAAAAGTCCCGGATCAGTTAGTTTATGTAATAGCCGTGGTGAATTTTCCGATGATGTTGATATGGGCGGTTTTGAAGGTGATCCAGATTATTTAATGCGACCTCTGGCTAACACAATCGCTCCGATCAGCTGGTTGAAATCCGATACAGCGCAGGTACTATCTTCGTTTGTTAACCTTGATGGTTCTCCCGCCATGTTCGATCCTCGTAACGTCCTAATTAAAGCTCTATCACCACTATATAAATTGGATTTGAAGGCGATTGTTGCTACTGAACTTGAATTTTATTTAATAGAAGATAGTGATCAAGAAGTGCCAAAGCGGAAGTTGGCAAATATTCCGGGCACCAGCCTTCCGCAAACTGGCATCCAGTACGCAATGCCAGAAAACTTATGGGATCATGATGATTTTTTAGAAGATGTGCGAAAAATATGTATTGAACAAAATGTGCCAATGACGACTGTAGTCTCCGAATTTTCTCAGGGGCAGTATGAAATAAATCTTCATCATGTCGATGATCCAGTTGTTGCTTGTGATCATGCAGTCTTATTAAAGCGAATTGTTAAGGGTGTAGCACGGCAACACGGTATGTCGGCTTGTTTCATGGCAAAACCGTTCACAGGCATTCCCGGTTGTGGCCTGCACATTCATTTTAGCGCCTATGATCAAGACGACGTAAATATATTTGCCGATTCCGATTCGCAGGAAACGCCTGCAATATCAGCCGCCCTATGTCATGCCGTTGGTGGTTTGGCTGTTACGATGGAATAGTCCATGCATATTTTTGCTCCCAATGATAATTCTTATCGCAGACTGATACCGTGTAACTATGCGACTCTAACCCCAAATTGGGGCTATAACCATCGGGATGTGTCTCTAAGAATTCCCGTTTCTGATCTAAATAATTACCGTGTAGAGCATAGGGTAGCCGGTGCGGATGCTAATCCTTATTTAGTTATGGCTGCGATAGCGGCAGGCATTCATCATGGTATGACGCAAGAAATTGATCCGGGAAAGATGATTCCCGAAGGGCATGAAATTGAAGATGAAGTAATTACCCTGCCAAGATTATGGTCTATCGCTCTAGATAAATTCGACGCAGGCTCAGTTCTTCCAAAATACCTAGGTGAAGACTATTGCAAGTTATTCAGCAGGATGCGTCGAAGCGAATGTGATGACTTTTTAGAACAAGTATCAAATGTTGATTATGAGTGGTATCTACGTTCTGTTTAAGTATATAAAACTACCCTAAATAGCTGAATAATAGGGACCTGCACGCAGTTGAGCCTGATCTGGCGAAATTTATTGAATAGTTGTTTAAAACACTATACGATCATTTAATTACTTTGGATTGAATAAAATAACCTCCCATTCACTGATACGAGTTTTCTGCCGTGAAATTTATCGCGACTGATGTCACTGATTCACCGGCCAAATTGGCTGAAATGGTAACGGAGCAATTAAAAAAGCCTGGTTTTGCTATAGACCCTTACTTTTATCGCTCTCATGTCACCTATCAGTGGGAATTGGAACAAGTTATTTATAAG
>JAKUTG010000126.1:0-6924 GCA_022447905.1 Pseudomonadales bacterium
CATTGTTCCCTGTAATCCTTTTTTGTATTAATCCCCCGAAGAGTATTGATCGATTAACAAACCAGGGCCCATGCTAGACGACAGCACATCCTTCTTTATATAGACTCCATTAGCCGCAGAAGGGTTAGCCTTTCTCAGATCGACCAATAGTGCCTCGAGGTTAGATTTTACTGCCGCGCCATCGAAGCCAACCTTGCCAATGCCCCCATGAACAATCCCATTTTTATCTGTTCGATAGCGAACTTGCCCTGCTTTTGCATTCTTAACTGCCGTTTCCACATCCTTGGTTACCGTTCCCATTTTCGGATTAGGCATTAATCCACGTGGCCCCAGCACCGTGCCTAGCTTTCCAACGACACGCATTGAGTCTGGTGTGGCTATGACAACGTCAAAATTTATGTTGCCCCCTTGGACCGACTCGGCCAAGTCCTCGAAACCGACCAAGTCCGCACCAGCGATCTTAGCCTTCTCAGCATTTTCACCCTGAGCGAATACGGCCACTCGAACTTCCTTGCCGGTGCCCGCCGGCAGAATTGTCGCGCCACGCACTGCCTGATCAGACTTGCGTGGATCGATACCGAGATTAATTGAAACGTCGATTGATTCCTTAAATTTTGGTGAAGCAAATTCTGAAATCAATAAAACTGCTTCTTCTATGGAGTAGTTCTTGCCTGATTCAATCTTTTCAGCTATTTGCTTTCGTTTCTTGGATAGTTTTGCCATCTCACTCTACCCCTTCAACTTCCAGCCCGGCGCTACGCGCACTGCCTGCTAACGTGCGAACCGCTGCGTCCATATCAGCCGCAGTGAGGTCAGGCATTTTCTGATTTGCTATTTCCTCTAACTGAGCCCGATTCACCTTCCCAACCTTGTCCGTATTAGGTTGACCACTCCCCTTTTCAACACCAGCAGCTTTACGCAGTAGCACAGCAGCCGGAGGTGTCTTGGTGATGAATGTGAAACTGCGATCGGCATATACTGTAATTACTACCGGGATCGGTAGACCAGGCTCTATGCTTTGCGTATGAGCATTGAATGCCTTACAAAACTCCATGATGTTGACACCATGTTGGCCGAGAGCCGGTCCAACTGGGGGGCTAGGATTAGCCTTTCCTGCTCCAACCTGCAGCTTTATATAAGCGAGCACTTTTTTAGCCATTACAAATCTCCTTGGGTTCAAACGTTTGACCGGTTTATAATCAACCGTTCAAACTCCCCGGCGCTATCAATTCTCTAAACAAATTGAATATCGACTTTAAACGCTGACAACACTAGCAGTGCTTTATCAACGCTCCCAAATTAATTCAGCTCTTCTCGACCTGCCCAAACTCCAGCTCAACAGGTGTTGATCGGCCAAAAATCAATACTGCTACCCGCAAACGACTCTTTTCATAATTGACTTCTTCTACAGTACCAGTGAAGTCATTAAACGGACCATCGGTAACACGAACCATTTCACCTGGTTCATAGATGGTCTTGTGAGTAGGAGATTCTTCACTATCTTCCATTCGTTGAAGAATCTGGCTTGCTTCCTTATCCGTAATTGGAGCCGGCTTCTCTGCCGTTCCACCAATGAAACCCATCACTCTTGGCGTTTCTTTCACCAAGTGCCATGTATCATCATTTAATTCCATATGGACGAGCACATACCCCGGGAAAAATTTCCGTTCACTCTTACGCTTCTGCCCGGCGCGCATTTCCAAAATCTCTTCGGTGGGGACCATGACATCATCGAATTGATCTTCCATTCCTGAAAAGCTGACTCTCTCTTTCAGAGCTTGCATTACTTTTTTCTCATAGCCCGAGTAAGCATGGACCACGTACCAGCGCTTAGTCATTACTTTTCTTTACCTGATAATAGATGAAATACCCAAGTTCAATAGCCAATCTAGTAGCATGAGAATTAGAGCCACGATAATGATTACAATCAATACTACGATGGTGGTCTGCGTTGTTTCCTGTCTTGTTGGCCAAACCACCTTACGTATTTCAACCCTTGCTTCTAGACACAAATTAATAAAGGCTCGACCCCTTTGGGTTTGCGACGCGACCCATCCAGCCGCACCAGCAGCCACAAGTAGAGCTATTGTCCTTATCAACAACGAACCAGCAGAAAAATAAGAATTCGCGTAAACTCCGGCAGCCACGATTGCAAGGACCATCGCCCACTTCATCAAATCTAGCTTACTGTCTTCACCAACTATCTTTTCTGATTTTTCTGACATGAGTATTCTTTAACATTCGCTGTATTTGCCTGGCTCTAAATGGCAGGCCAGGAGGGAATCGAACCCCCAACCTGCGGTTTTGGAGACCGCTGCTCTGCCAATTGAGCTACTGGCCTTTAATTTCTTCTCGCAGTAACTGCGAGGTCTGCTACTATAATTAAGAGACCCTTTTTGATCGGTAACTACTCGTGCAAGCTTTCCACATAAAAAATCTGTTACTTGTTCTTGTGGCTTTTTTGCTCACAGCTAAAATCATCGAACAATCAAAATAGTTTCTTTTTGAGAATAAAAATCTATCCCCTGTTTAAAGACGACTAAGCCAGCGCACCTTTTTAAGGTGTACTGGCTCAAGAAATCTCGGTATCGAAATCAGTCGATGATCTTACTTACCACACCAGCCCCTACAGTCCTGCCACCTTCGCGGATGGCAAATCTGAGGCCTTCATCCATCGCTATCGGGGAAATAAGTGACACTACCATCTTCACATTATCACCCGGCATAACCATCTCAACACCTTCAGGTAATTCCACACTTCCAGTTACGTCAGTGGTTCGGAAGTAAAATTGCGGACGATAGCCTTTGAAGAAAGGAGTATGGCGCCCGCCTTCGTCCTTGCTTGAAATATAGACTTCAGCCTCGAAGTCGGTATGTGGCGTGATTGAGCCAGGTGCGGCCAGTACTTGACCTCGTTCAACATCTTCACGTTTGGTACCGCGTAGCAGAACACCCACGTTCTCACCCGCACGGCCCTCATCTAAAAGCTTCCTGAACATTTCAACTCCGGTGCAGGTGGTTTTTTCAGTATCCTTGATACCCACAATCTCGATTTCTTCGCTTATCTTGATGATGCCACGCTCAATACGTCCGGTTACCACGGTCCCCCGACCGGAAATGGAGAACACGTCTTCAATCGGCATCAGGAAAGGCTTCTCAATATCACGCTTCGGTTCAGGAATATAGCTATCCAGCGTCTCAATCAGCTTTTGCACTGACGAGATGCCGATATCAGAAGCATCTCCTTCCAATGCCTTTAATGCAGAACCAATGACAATCGGGGTGTCGTCACCTGGGAACTCGTACCGGTCTAAAAGCTCCCGGATTTCCATCTCAACCAGCTCCAGCAACTCCTCATCATCAACCATGTCTGCTTTGTTTACATACACTACGATGTAAGGCACGCCTACCTGACGAGCCAACAGAATATGCTCCCGAGTTTGGGGCATCGGACCATCCGCTGCAGAGACCACCAGGCTCGCACCATCCATCTGCGCCGCACCAGTAATCATGTTCTTCACATAATCGGCATGGCCCGGACAATCCACATGAGCATAGTGACGGTTCGGTGAATCATACTCAACGTGAGACGTCGCAATCGTAATACCTCGCTCCTTCTCTTCCGGGGCGTTATCTATCTGATCAAAATCCTTGAACTCCCCACCATGAGCTTCCGCACACACCTTCGTTAGCGCAGCCGTCAACGTCGTCTTACCATGGTCTACGTGACCTATAGTACCTACGTTTACGTGTACCTTTGTTCTTTCAAATTTTTCCTTCGCCATTATCTACTGCCCCTACTTTTCTTATCTCAGATCAAGTTGAAGTCAATTCCAATGTCGCTGTTCTTATAATTATATTACATATAAAGAAGCAACAACGCATTTTTAGCCCCACGGGCTACTAAAATTCTTTCAAATTCCTACGTATCTGGTGCTCACACCCGGAGTTGAACCGGGGACCTCTTCATTACCAATGAAGTGCTCTACCGCCTGAGCTATGCGAGCCATATCTGGAGCGGGTAGCGGGAATCGAACCCGCGTCATCAGCTTGGAAGGCTGGGGTTCTACCGCTGAACTATACCCGCTTGCAAGAAACACCACCGCTACCAGCCATTCCTAGTTTCTAGATGGTGGAGGGGGGTGGATTCGAACCACCGAAGCTTGCGCGTCAGATTTACAGTCTGATCCCTTTGGCCACTCGGGAACCCCTCCCACAAGATCTCCCAAGGGTCAAATTCCCTGGCTCTCTCACTCAGGAGCGGCATTTTATGGGAATTGGGTAGCTTGTGCAATCGTTTCACGGAGATTTTCTGTGCGTACCAAATCGAGCCGATGCCCCGATAAATCAAGCCATTCGGCGGTTTCGCCCAAGCTCGAATTTGCTAGTCCGAGGTATACCCCAGTTTCACCACGCGAACATGGAATTTCGTCGATTCACGGATAATATCCAAATTCTAAGGCAAACAGTCGTATAGCCTCTATCTCACTGCGATCTTTAAACAAGCTCGGAGCGATGCCCTGCATTTCAGCGCTACTCGTCACCCTCTGCATTAATTGGACAAACGATGGCTAGCCCATCCAGTACTAGGCTAGATACCACTTCTTTGTTATCAAAAAGAATATGCTGGTCAAGCAATTCTGCATCGCCACCGCTAAGGAACAATTTCACTCCCGGATCCTGTTCAGATACTGACTGGAGCACCTCTTTTACCAGAGATAAAAGTGCGGCCAGGTTACCGTTAATCACCGCCTCTTCCGTAGAATGACCAGGTGCCGGCGAAGCAATATACAGCTCTTCTGATAAATGAATCCCAGTGTTCGCTTCCAAGCTGGTGGCCATTAACTCGAGCCCTGGCAGTATGTATCCGCCCTGGTGTTGTCCGTCTTTAGCGAGAATATCTAACGTTAAAGCGGTACCTCCGTCCACAATAACACTGCTGCCATTGGCAAGTTGATATGCCGCTACCATTGCAAGCCAACGGTCGATTCCTAGCCGTGATAGATCTTCATAGTGATTGGTAACCCCAGCGCAACTTCGCTCTACAACGGCCTCCTGTGGTTCGATACCCCAAGCGCACTCACACCATTTACAAATGCTGCCCGCGAAAGTCTTGTCTCGCACACTACAAAATCGAACAGCTTCTGGCCTGAAGCCCAGCAAATTCGTTTCTAAATCTTGAAGGCCTGCCACCTCACCTTTCTTTGACGCTGTCCCTTTCTTTGGATCAAATGCACGCCATTTGATGCGCGAATTTCCAATATCAAGTTCCAGAATCATCACTCGAAGCCTTACTAAATTTTACGCAAAGAAGGAAATATTTCTCCACCGGTTATCAGTTCCCGGCGGTTCCACAACTGCAGGATCAGCGCACCAGATTCATCGACCCCCATTGATTTACCAACCTTCCGGGCATTCCCCGTTTGGATGACAATATCTTGATTCACGCAGCAATCATAGGAATTCCATACCTCGGAAAAAGGCCTGAATCCCTGATCTTCGAAAATCAATATATTCTCCATCAGCAGATTTGCGATTTCCGCTGCCATAATCGAATCGTCGGGACGGTGGCCAATTATTGAACGTACGTCAGTTACCGGCCTTCCTATGGAACGCTTTTGTTGGTCTGACAGCGAAAGATTTATTCCTATTCCGAATACAACATCATTGGTTGCAGTGCCAACATGCAACTCAAGGAGCACTCCTGCTAATTTCTGCTCTTCAAATAACACATCGTTAGGCCATTTAAGGTGCAAACCACTAACACCCGCTGATTCCAGAGCATTCAGTACACTGATAGCACTAATTAAGCTGAGACTCTGGATAGTCTCAACACTTTCGAACGATCGAGTGAGGGACAAATAGATACCGCTCCCGGAAGGACTCAACCAGCAACGGCCTCTTCGCCCTCTTCCGGCAGATTGGGCTTCTGCAACAATTAACCGGGTGGCTGGCTTTCTGGACTTTATTTGCCTTAGCGATTCGAGATTAGTTGAATCAAGTTCATCGAACACCTGGATGTCGTCGATATGAGAGAAAGCATGGACTGTCAACGCATCCTGGATGATTTGTTTGTCCATAACGTGTTATCAGACACCTTTTTGTGTATTTAAGATTTTCTGCACCATAAATTTTTTTACACAAAAAAGGAGCCGGCATTTCGTGCTTAGCACAAATACTGGCTCCTTTTTTACAATCAGGGCTAGTGTACCCTGATAACAATCAACCAGGACTATTCATTTGAAGAGGCAATCGATGATTGTGAGTCGCTTTCAGCCTTTTCACCCCGACGAAATTTTGAAACTGCCGCCCAAGATTCCAAGATAATAAATACCGCAGATACCATAACGGCAACTTGAATAGCCACAAGGATCCATTGGCCTCTGCTCACGTAATCCATCACATACCAAACGCTTGCCCAAAGAGCCATCAATAAGATAAAAATCATCGGCGTTAACAGATATCTGGCAGGTCGTCCTAATTTGATTAAATACACTGACAACACAATTAAAGTCATACTCGCGAGTATTTGGTTTGTCGCACCAAATACCGGCCATATAAGCGTGCCTCCATCACCAGGATAATTGCCATTTGAAACCCCGAACGCCAGCAACAAACAAGCTCCCACAGCTACCAAGGTAGAAATATAGTTATTCTTCAAAGGGTTTATTTCGTAAATGTTTCCCCATTCCTGGATTATATAGCGCGTCAATCTAAGACCTGCGTCCATGGTAGTTCCCGCGAACAACACGACCATCACGGCTAACATGGTTTGGGAAAAGCTCTGGCTGAAACCCCAACCGTTGGAAATAAGTAAAGCTCCTCCTGTAATAAACCCACCGTCTGCCGGGCCTCCAGACAAGCTAGTGTAAAGTTCATTCCAACCTCCTGCTGCTGTTGCTGCATATAAAGACCCTGTCACAG
>JAKUTG010000127.1:0-6906 GCA_022447905.1 Pseudomonadales bacterium
TACCCCTTTATCCTCCACCCGTATCTGTCTGCCAACTTTCACGATGGTCGCGGTGCGAACCTGCCTTGGATGCAGGAGCGACCCGATCCCATGACCAGTGTTGTCTTCGGATCTTGGGTGGAAATCAACCCAACCACCGCTGACGAGCTTGGATTAATTGAAGGGGATTTGGTTGATATAGAGTCGCCGCACGGACAGGTTCGCGCACCGGTGTTTGTTTATCCAGCCATCATGCCAAATGTCATCGCTATGCCTATTGGGCAAGGCCACAGTGAATATGGCCGCTATGCTAAAGACCGTGGTGCCAATCCACTCGAAATACTCAGCCCTCAGATGGAACCGATAACCGGCAACCTTGCCACTCGCGCGACCCGAGTGAGAATCGTTGCTACTGGTAGCCACATCGACCTGGTTAAAACTAGCGGTACCTCCCGTGATCTGGGAAGAAATATCGTGCAAACCACCGGGGGTGAAGGGCACGAAGTAAGTGATGCCAGATTGAACAGCATTCCGATAACGGAGCTAACCTAATGAGCCTCTTTTCAAGATTTATGGATGGTTGGCGTAAGTACCGAAAGCCAGGCTACTACGATGAATTCGACTATCACTGGACGATGACAGTTGACCTGGATTCCTGCACAGGTTGCGAAGCCTGTATGACTGCTTGCCAGGCCGAGAACAATATACCTCTCGTAGGTGAGGAGGAGCTGGCCAAGGGCAGAGAGATACAATGGATCCGAGTAGAGCGCTATTGGGAAGGCGAGTACCCTAATGCCAAACTGAATTTTCTGCCCATGATGTGCCAACACTGTGATGCGGCACCCTGCGAGACCGTGTGCCCGGTGAGCGCCACTTATCATAATCAAGACGGGCTCAACACCCAAATTTACAACCGTTGCATCGGTACCCGCTCATGCGCGGTCTACTGCCCCTACGAAGTTCGTTACTTCAATTACTACAATCACCATTGGGATAGCCCATTGGACCAGCAACTGAATCCCGATGTGACCGTTCGGGGGAAAGGAGTAATGGAGAAGTGCACCTTCTGCATTCAACGGATTCGAGAGGCCAAAGACCTAGCTAAGGACGATGGCCGCAGGCGAGTGCGAGACGGCGAGGTTCAGCCAGCCTGTGTGCAGAGCTGCCCAACTAAGGCTCTGATCTTCGGGGACCGTAAAGACACTGAAAGTCAGGTTTATCAGTCAATGAACAATCCACGCGCCTATAAGGTATTAGATGAGTTAAATACAGACTCGTCCGTGGTGTATCTTAAAAAGGTTGATGCATAGGATGACTATGGAGGCTGAAAACAACAAGCTGGGGTACACGGACATCCACGAAGACGTCGTAAGATCCATAGTGGTAACCGGCCCCAAGTACTACGCTGCACTGGCGACGTCCGGAGGATTAGCCCTGCTGTGTTTCTTTTTTCCATGGTTTTACCAGCTCTACTATGGCATCGGTGCTGCCGGGATGAATCATCCCGGGGTTTGGGGAACCTATCTGGCGAGCTTTATTTTCTGGATCGGTCTTAGCCATTCCGGAACCTTGTTGTCTTGCGTTTTGCACCTTACAAATAGCTCTTGGCGTAAGGCCATGTATCGAAGCGCGGAGGCTATGACGCTGTTTTCACTGGTCGTAGCTGCTACCTATGTGTTTGTTCACGTTGGGCGCCCTTGGTTCACCCATTGGACTCTTCCGTATCCGAATCAGTGGGAGTTGTGGCCTAATTTCCGTTCTCCGCTTTTGTTTGATGTTATGGCTATCGCTACTTATCTTACCGGAAGCTCAATATTCATCTATATGGGATCCATTCCTGATTTCGCCGCGGTAAGAGATCGCACCGTTGGCTGGCGCAACACCATGTACAGCTTGCTATCTTTAGGGTGGCGAGGAACCGATACGGAATGGCACCGGTTGCATTGGGCCTACACATTTCTTGCAGTATTAATCATCCCGCTCGCGGTATCTGTGCATAGTATCGTTTCTTGGGATTTTGCGATGTCCATTGTCCCGGGGTTGCACCAGACTATCTTCGCGCCGTATTTCGTGGTGGGAGCTATTTATTCAGGAACCGCCGGTATCGTTACCGTGATGTTCGTGCTCAGAAAATACATGGGCTTCGAGCAATATATTACCAAGTTGCATTTCGACAATCTGGGCAAACTTTTACTAGTACTGTCACTGCTTTGGACCTATATCAACATGATTGAACTTTTTACTGGGTGGTATAGCGGCACTTCAGATGAATACGAGCAATTGAGTTTCAAATTGTTTGGGTTTTATGCACCGTTGTATTGGATGATGATTCTGTTCTGCGCAGCAGCGCCGCTGTTGATGATTTCCAAGCGCTTCAGAACCTCTTTCGTGCCCATGTTGGTCTTATCGATCGCAATTAATATTGGAATGTATACAGAGCGATTCCTTATTGTCGCCACTTCACTTGCGCGGCAATATTTGCCAGATGCCTGGGGCTTTTATTCACCTAGCCTTGTGGAGATCTCGATTATGGTAGGGTCCTTCGCAGTGTTCACTACATTGTTTCTCGTGTTCGTTAAAATCTTTCCCAGCGTCTCCATGTATGAAGTGAAAGAAACTATGGATACGCCCAAATTAAAGCCTGCGATTGCGCAAGCAGGGAGCCCGGCATGACAAATTGCGTGATAGGCCTCTTTCATGATCCGCAATCAGCGCTGGCGGCAGCGGGCGAGCTCAAGAGCGCCGGATTTGAGACTCCCGAGCTTATGTCGCCGGTCCCCATAGAGGGTGTGGAGGAGGTGCTCGGAAAGAAGAAATCCGTAATCAAGAACTTTACATTTTTTGGCGGGCTGATCGGCGGTATTTCGGGATTTACACTGGCCTCTGTTACCGCCATTCTTTACCCGCACCCGGTCGGGGGCAGGCCAATTATTACGATACCGCCTTATTTGATTATCACTTATGAACTGACCATCTTGTTTGGCATCCTTTTTACTGTGTTGGGCTTTTTTATAAGTTCACGGCTGCCTGCTATCCGTGATCGTATGTATGTACCGGAAGCGGCGGTCGACAAATTCGCGGTCGCAGTGACCTGCGAAAATAGCGAACACCGAAGTCGTGCTGATGCCATTCTTAATGGTGCTGGAGCAGAGCAGGTCCGGGATATGAGGGAGGAGGATTGATGAAACGCACTGTTTGCACAATTATTACCGTGCTCTTGGTAGGCCAGATTCCTTTGGCTTGGAGCTTGCCATGGAATAAGGATTTTGTTGACCAGTTGTCAATCAAAGCTCAGGAAACACTGGCGCCGCTTGAACCCGGTTCAATTCCTGTTGTTGGCGGCGAAACTCTGCCCTCACCTATCACCGAAGCGGAACAAGACGCCGCAAAGGACGACGCGGCATCTATACCGAACCCGGTTCCATCTACTACCGAATCAGTGGCTCGAGGAAAATATCTCTATGAACTGACTTGTGTGGTTTGTCATGGTGAAAGCGGCACGGGCGATGGTCCGGTAGGGCTTAAATTTGTCACGAAGTCTCCGGTCGACTTGAATGAGGATTACACTCAGGATCAAGCCGATGGCCAGCTATTTTTTACTATTACCCGCGGACGAGCCCTCATGCCGTTTTATCGTGACGCTTTGAACATCGAGGAAAGATGGCACGTGGTCAATTATGTTAAACAAGAGTTTGGAAATTAATGAGCACGGAACAAATGCCAAAAAAAACCCAGCCCGTGTTACCTACCCAAAGGCGACGATTCGTGCCGGGGATGTTGTTAATCCTTCTGGGCCTAAGCACTGTGAGTCCTGCATACGCAGCAAGCAGCGAGGCGGCCCGTCCTGAGTTTGCAATGCTCATCGTTTCATTTCTGGTTCTTATGGGGGTTACCCAGGCCGGGGTTGTTTTTTCCGCTACGACTCGCTTGGCGGGTGCAAAGTGGGCAAAGTCCTATTACCGGCTTGCCGACCTCATTACCATGGCATTTGCCCCGTTTGCAATTGCGGGGTTTTTGCTAATTTACTTCCAAAGCAAGGGAGAACTTTTCTACTGGCTCTCGCCAGCGCCGGAAGAACACCTGAGCGCTTACCTGAATAGCGACTGGTTGTTATTCAGGAATCTCTTCTCCCTGCTAGTATTCTATGGTTTAAGCGCGGTTTATTTCTGGAAGAGCCTCAGGCCTGATTTGTCGGGGTCAGACAACATCGATCACCAGGAAGTGCGTGACCAGCTCTATTGGATGTCGCCATTTATCATTATTGCTTACATAGTGTGCAGCACCTTTATTGCTTGGGATTTTGGAATGATGCTCATTCCCCATTGGCATAGCACAGTTTTCCCGATCCATTACTGGTTTGGTAATGCATACGCAGCCACGGCTGCACTAATAGTACTTCCAGTCCTGCTGGGTCGATTCTCTTCAAGTGAGTTCCGATTTTCGCCCCAACAAATTCGCTACTTCAGCATGTTGGTTAGTGGTTTTATGTTGCTGTGGCTTTATTTTATGTGGTCACAGTTCTTTGTGATGTGGTTTGGCAATCTGCCCCGTGAAACTGATGCCTTGTTTCGCCAAATGTACGGACACTACGCACCTTTATACTGGACTATGGTAGCCGGTTGTTTTTTTATCCCGTTCGGAAGTTTAATCTTTGCGTACTTTAATCGTTCGATAAGGGCAATGTGTGTTATCGCACTTGCCATCAATTTGGGTAATTGGATCAACAAATATCTAATGGTGATACCCGTTTCCTCCGCTGAAGATCGAATAGCTAATCATTTGTCCGAATTAGCCCTCTCGGGTTGGCTGCTGGCCGCTTTTGTAATAATCGTCGTGTTGATTGCCAGGCGGTTACCTGTGTACTCTTACTGGGAAATAAACCTTCAGCCAAACACCTCCGCACCAAAGGTTCAGCCTACGCCCGAAGTAGGCAACTACACTTAAATGCAAGTCATTGATCGGCACAAGGTGAGCCTGGGCTTACTGGTTTTTGCGTTGTTTCTTTCAGCTCTTTTTACGAGACTCGGAATTTGGCAATTGGATCGTGCTGAACAGAAACGGGAGACTCTTGCCGAGTTCGAAAAACGTGGTAAAGCTCCTGAGCTAGATCTGAATAGGATGTTCACCAGGGACGGCGAATCAATGAGGGGCCGTTATGCATCCGTAACGGGGCATTATACTGGGCCGATAATTTTGCTTGATAATCAAATTCTCGAAGGCCGTGCGGGCTATTTTGTTTACACAGCATTCGCAATCAGCGGGAGCGAACTAACCCTATTGGTAAACCGTGGCTGGATTCCTGTAGAAGGAGACCGGAACCGAATTCCGGATTTCGTTAACCCGACTGGAGAACAGCGGCTCAAGGGGCGATTAAGCCACCCCCCACAACAGGGCTTACGTCTGACCGACAGCAATTTGATCGAACGCCTGTCAGATTCTGTTTGGCGCGTAGGGGGGATAGATTTCAATGCTTTGATTGCAGCGGGTGTTGGTGAAGAACTAATACCGATAACGTTGCTTCTCGAAGCCTTTGCAACTGAGGGCTTTGATCGCGACTGGACCCCGCCAGGCAACGGTGAGGCTAGGCATCTTGGCTATGCGTTCCAATGGTTTGCATTAGCAGTAACGGTTGTGGTCGTGAGTGTGATAATTTTGCTGCGTCGCACCAAGGCATAAAGCGCATGAGTACCTCAGCAGGAAGCACGAAAACGTCAGCACGACTTACCATGTCAGCTCTATTTGCGGTTTTCGCTGCACCGCTTTTAATTGCGTCGCTGTTTGCTTTGGGGCCTCTCGATTGGCGGCCTTCAAAAACCGTTAACCATGGTTTGCTATTAGAGCCTCCATTACTACTGAAATCTTTTGGCGTAACGGACCGATCCGGTAACCCTCTCGAAGTTGCGGCGGTTGCTCGAGATTGGTTCGTGGTTGGGTTGCATAATAGCGACTGTATGGATAGTTGCCTGCAATTGATGCAGGCTGCCGCGCGTGTCCAGGTCGCTGTCGGTAGTGACGCGTTCCGAGTTTCTTTGGCCTTGCTAAGCCCAGATGAAAATGCACCGGTTCCGTCAGAACAAACCTGGATATTGCCGCCAGATGGTAAATTGGTGCAGGAACTGCTTCTCGCGTCAGGTGAGATGCAGCTAGACTCCATATTGCTTATCGTTGATTACCGAGGCCACATTGTACTGATGTACCCTCCTGCAGAGGAAGGGCTTGGTGTACTTGAAGATTTAAAATGGTTGCTGCGTTCTGCTGCTAGTTAGTCTGATATTGAGTCATCGTAGGGCGATAAAATTCCGGATAGGAGCCGTTGGCGTATAAGTATTATAAGGGTAAGTTCTTCATGCGGTGGCGATGATTCAAGACTGCAATAAGCTGACTCAATTTGAACAAGATGGACAGTAGTAATCATTCATAGGCTCCTCCGTTTGAAGCCTGTCATTAGGACAAACTAGTGTTAGATTTTTTCATAATAATAGTGCTGCTTGGTATATTTGCCAGTTTGGGCAGCGGCCTTTATTTTTTGGTGCGAGACCATGGTAAGACTGACCGTACCGTTATTTCGCTGAGCATTCGGGTGGCGCTGGCGATCCTGTTGTTAGTTCTGTTAGCGGTGGGCTTCGTCAGTAGGTACATGTAAAAGCGCAGGAGGGCGTTAGCAGTGTCGAAGTCAGCAGCCGCTCGTTATAGAAATTGCGGTAGGCTTGGCTTGAGATTACAAGCAAAATATGATTGAATTTCTGCGCTCGAAATTTCTCGAAACCCATGAGTTTTAATACGAATAATTTGTTCGTATCTCGGGCTCCCCACAGCTGAACCATTTGAACCTGAACGCAGACCAGTGATGGAAATAACTTCCAATCCAACCACGAGTTGGAGTGACTTTTACGAGATGTGCAAGCCACGTGTGGTCATGCTAATGAT
>JAKUTG010000128.1:0-6897 GCA_022447905.1 Pseudomonadales bacterium
TGAACAAGATACACAATATACGACTACATCCCGTTGGATTAAGTGACCGCAGCGAAAACCTTACCTTTTACGCACCGATTGGTAGAAACCAAGGAATTGGTTCATTCGATTCATCTAGCTTGAAAAAAGGTAATTTAGCCTCCGGGAAACTACAACTAGTCAAGGGAGACGACTATTTCCAAGAAATGAAAATAGCAAATCTCGATATTGTAAAAATTGACGTAGAAGGGTTTGAGAAAAAGGTGCTTTTTGGCATGCAGGATGTACTGAAAACTGAACGACCAATTATAGTTTTTGAAGCCAGCTATGGGAACGAGCTATCCTTCGGATCTGTCCAACAATTGAACGAGGTACTGCCAGAGAATTACCAATATTTTACTTTCAATACGCGCAAATCAGATGGCAGAAAGGCTAGAAAACGAGGTGCAAAAGCAAAGCAAACAGGAACGTACCAACTAATCCCGTTAATTGATTGGCGAGCCTCGGGGCAGGACAATATCATAGCTTGTCCCGAAGAGAAGAGAAGAATCCTGCCAATGCAGGGCACTGGCAGGATTGCCGTGCTGTAAAGTAAATGGCCCAGCGACAAGAATCCAATCCTGACCTGGGCCGAAATACAACACCTTACGATGATTATATCGGGAAGCTTCTAGTTTTCTTTAGTAAATTTATGTTTTTTCAAGGAATATGGGATTAAATAGGTTCCAGATGTGGCGCGCCCGACAGGACTTGAACCTGTAACATCCGGCTTAGAAGGCCGGTGCTCTATCCAGTTGAGCTACGGGCGCAGTTTTAAAAGCTGCGTATTCTATACGAACAGAATCCTTCTACCATTTGCTTTAAATAGGTCGATGGATTCGTGTGTTAGCGGCAGAATCTTCCTCATGATTAATAAGCGCGGGTGGAGCACCGGTACAATTGAAGCCCGTATACATCCCTGCTATCAATAACGATAGATTCTGGTACGCCTTTGCAAGAAGTACAAGCCACTGGCCCCTGCCACTGGTAAGTAAAACAGGTGCGCAGGAATTCAATTCATCAACCCCAGTTCGAGCTTCTTTCACATTTCTTATTTTAATCATAATCATACTTAAAGGGATTATCGAACAAGGTCCAGCTTAAGCATAGTGCAGACTCGCTCCATTCCTGAAAGGTTTAGATGTAGCATCTACGGGAAAAATGGGGTGACTGACGGGGGTTGAACCCGCGACAACCGGAGTCACAGTCCGGGGCTCTACCAACTGAGCTACAGTCACCATTGAACAACTAAAGCTATGAAACTTGGTCGGGGTAGAGGGATTTGAACCCCCGACATCTTGCTCCCAAAGCAAGCGCGCTACCAGACTGCGCTATACCCCGATAAAGCTGAAAAAGCATCAATTTAGGGAGGTCGGCATCATACCGGCGCGGGTCGAGGCAGTCAATGTACCAACCGTTCCAACCGAATTGGTGATATTCTGAAAAAAATTCAGCGTTCAATACGCCAACTGCTGCCTTCAGCATTATCCTCAACAACCACCTTCATAGCCGTCAACTTATCCCTTATTTCGTCCGCTCTTTGCCAGTCTTTATCGGCTCGAGCCTGCTCTCTTGCAGCAAGCATGCGCTCAATTTCTTTTGAATCAACTTCTATGCTAACACCACTTCGCAGAAATTCGGACGGTTCATTCTGCAAAAGACCCAGGCTTTCTCCCAGTCGCACGAGCAATGCGCCAAGCTGATTCGCATAAGCTTGATCTTTAAATTTATGCTTATTAATTTCTTTGACCATTTCAAACATAACGCTGAAAGCTTCTGGCGTATTGAAATCATCATCCATGGCTTGAAAAAACGCCTTCTCAAACCTGCTATTGGTTAGGGACTTCGCTCCCGCAATATCTAGGTCTTGCAAGCAGATATAGAGTCTTTCAAGAGCGCCAGCTGATTGCTTTAGGTTCTGTTCGGAATGATTAATTGGACTGCGGTAATGACTGGCCACAAGAAGATGTCGTATTACTTCAGGGTCGTAATGTTTCAGGACTTCACGCACTGTAAAAAAATTACCCAGAGATTTCGACATTTTTTCATTATCAACGCGCAATGGACCATTGTGCATCCAAATGTTAGCAAAACGCGTTCCAGTTGCCGCTTCCGATTGCGCTATTTCATTCTCGTGATGTGGAAACATCAGATCAGATCCACCACCGTGTATATCGAAGTTGTTCCCTAGCGCCGAAATGGACATGGCTGAACATTCAATATGCCAACCTGGCCTCCCGTAGCCCCAAGGCGAATCCCACCCAATATCATCATCCTTCGATGGCTTCCAGAGCACAAAGTCGCGAGGATCCTTTTTTAATTCCCCAACTTCAATACGTGCCCCCTCCAGTAATTCATCCATCTTTTTCTTGGACAACTTACCATAGCTGGGAAAACGCATGACAGAAAAGTACACATCCCCATTCTCAGCGTGGTAAGCAAAATCTCGTTCTATAAGGGTCTCAATCATGGAGATAATTTGGTCGATATGCCCAGTCGCTCTCGGCTCTTGGTCTGGTCGAAATATAGCCAGCGCCTGCTCGTCTTCATGCATTGCCTTGATAAACCGTTCGGTTAGCTCGGAGAACAACTCATTGTTTTCAGCGGCACGGGCCAAAATTCTATCGTCTATATCGGTAATATTTCGCACATATGTTACATCGAAGCCGCGTGCTCGGAGATAACGCACGACTACATCAAAAACCACCAGCATCCGAGCATGCCCCAAATGGCAATAATCATAGGTTGTAAGGCCACAGACGTAGATTCGAACTTTGCCTTCGACAATAGGTTTGAATTCTTCTTTTCGTTGAGAGTAAGTATTATAGATCAACATAAAATACTGGCCGTTTGGGAATTACTGGTCAGACCAGGAATCACGCAGCGTAATGGTGCGATTGAAGACCGGCTGCTCTGCTGTCGAATCAATTAAATCAATACAGAAATAGCCTTCTCGTTCGAATTGAAAATTACCGCATGCCCCTTTTGCCATTACAGCAGGTTCAGCGATGCAACCATCAAGCTCCACTAGTGAATCTGCATTTAGGTGCTTTTGATAATTTTCTGCTTCTTTGCTTTCCGGATTTTCAGCGTTAAATAATCTGTCATAGAGTCTGACTCTTACTGGCACACCGTATTTTGCAGACACCCAATGAATAACGCCCCTAACTTTCCGGCCCTCTGGCTTTTTTCCAAGAGTCGCTTTATCGATGCTGCAATTAAGATGTTGCAATTTCCCACTATCGTCTTTAACCACCCCATCACATCGGACAACATAGGAACCTCGAAGTCTGACCTCCCCTCCGGGGATTAAGCGTTTGAATCCGGCTTTTGGCTGCTCTTCGAAATCCGATCGCTCAATAAATATTTCCTTTGTAAAGGGTACTGAGCGTCTTCCCATACCTTCGTTCTTTGGATGATTAGCAATATCCAAATATTCCACCTCGCCTTCTTTCAGATTAGTCAGCACTACTCTCAGCGGATCCAGGGTGCACATTGCTCTTGGTGCATTTTTGTCAAGGTCTTCCCTGACTGCGTGTTCCAACATGCCCATGTCAACCACACTTTCGCTCCGAGAAACGCCTATCATTTCACAGAAATTACGAATGGACGCTGGTGTGAACCCTCTGCGCCGCATACCAGCAAGCGTGGGCATCCTTGGATCGTCCCAGCCCGCAACAATCCCGCCTTCTACCATGTCTTTAAGATTTCGCTTGCCCATCATAGTGTAGTTCAATTTAAGCTTAGCAAATTCAGTTTGTTCTGGGAGCACGTACTTGTATTCCGTCTCCGCTAAATCACTGGCCAGTCGAACTCTATCTATATTCAGGGTATTAAGAATCCAATTATATAGGGGGCGATGATCTTCAAACTCAAGCGTACATAAAGAGTGAGTAATGCCTTCTATCGCATCTGAAATACAATGCGTATAGTCATATGTGGGATAAATACACCACTCATTGCCTGTTTGGTGATGGGCAATGTGCCTTATTCGATACAGTATAGGGTCGCGCATATTGATGTTCGGCGAAGTCATGTCGATTTTCGCCCGCAACGTATACTTTCCATCAGGAAAATCCCCTTCGCGCATACGTGCAAACAAATCCAGATTTTCCTTAGTAGTTCTTTCTCGGTCAGGACTATTCCTCCCAGATGCCGTCAAAGTTCCACGATACTGTCGAGCTTCTTCAGGACTCAAGCCACATACAAATGCTTTAGACTTCTGAATAAGCTCTACCGCGAAGTCAAATAACTGATCAAAATAAGAAGAGGAATAACGCTCATCGCCGTGCCACTTAAACCCCAGCCAAGCAATATTATTCTTTATGGCGTCCACATACTCTTGGCTTTCCTTAATTGGGTTAGTATCGTCGAAACGCAGGTTACAAACCCCACCGTTTTCTTCAGCGACGCTAAAATTCAGGCAAATCGATTTGGCATGCCCGATGTGAAGATAACCATTGGGTTCGGGTGGGAATCTGGTGCACACGCGTCCTTCATGCTTATTAATAGCAAGATCTTGGGTGATCATGTTGCGGATAAAATTAGAGGGTGCTGAACCCTTAGTCGAATCCTTGTTATCCGTATCCGAATCTGTCATTGGCTAATTACTATATGCACGAAACCTTGGAAGGCGTTGAACGGGGCTTTCTAGAGAATACCAAAACACTTATTATAACTGTTCGCGAACGATGCATTAACTAAAACTTTATGTGGGGTCAGTAAAAAACAGATATGATGATTATACTTATTACCAACTACGGCCCGATCAATTTAGAGTTGGATTTCGACAAGGCTCCTAAATCCGCCGCTAACTTTCTACACTATACAAAACAAAATTTTTACGATAGTACGATATTTCATCGGGTTGTTAATGATTTTATGATTCAAGGTGGCGGCTTTGAATCCGATATGCAAAAAAAGCAAAATGGCGACCCTATCGATAATGAAGCAGATAACGGCTTATCAAACCTCACGGGCACGGTAGCCATGGCCCGAACCTCTGACCCTCACTCAGCGACTTCTCAGTTTTTTATCAATGTCAGTGACAATCACTTTCTCGATCACCGCGACAAAACAGATGCTGGATGGGGTTACGCGGTATTCGGCCGGGTGGTTGAAGGCATGGATGTGGTAAACAAGATAAAAGGATGTGAAACCACATCACGCAGCGGACACCAAGACGTGCCGGTTGTCGAGATTATCATTGAGTCTGCTGAAATCAAACAAGAAGGCTAATCTTGTCAAAGCGTATCCTTTTTATTTCGGATCTCCACCTACAGGAATCTCGATCCGATATTACTCGGACATTGCTGCAATTCCTGGATATTAATTCAGGAAAATGTGCCGCGCTCTATATCCTAGGAGATCTTTTTGAAGACTGGATCGGCGACGACGAACAGAGCCCTCTAATTGATGAAATAACCTCAGCCCTCCGAGGATTTCATGTGGCAGGGTCTTCGATTTATCTAATGCATGGCAACCGCGATTTTTTAATTGGGGATAATTTTGCGAAACGTTGTGGTGCTGAATTGATTGAAGATCCTTGCATACTCAAAACCGAAGCCGGCCATATCGTCCTGCTTCATGGCGATACGCTATGTACCGACGATTTGGAATACATGCAGTTTCGTGCCCAAGTGAGGCAGCAAGTCTGGCAGCAAGAATTTCTGGCAAAACCCCTCGATGATCGCAGGGCCTTCGCTCAAGAGGCTCGCCAAGCGAGCCAAAAAGCTGCTGCTACCAAAAATAACTCGATTATGGATGTTAATGGACAAGCGGTTCTGGATTTACTCAATCAGTTTCAGCAAAACATGATGCTGCACGGACACACCCATCGACCCGCTGTCCACGAATTAGCGTTTAGTAGTCCTATCAATGGTCAAATTAAAGGTCAACGTATCGTATTGGGAGACTGGAACAATAAAGCTTGGTATGCCGAAGCTCAGGATAAAGAAATCAGCTTACATAGTTTTGATTTAGTGAGCTAATTTTTTTGACTACGTTCGGTCATTTCCCCCGGGCAATTCGAAGTAACGGTTAAAATGCGCCTCACAGAGCACCAGCAATTCTCGTTCTATAGTTTCACTAAGCGCAGTCAAGCTTACGTCTGCGAATTCCGGCAAGGCGCAAGCCCCATATTCATGCAAGTTGTCAATCTGCTGATGGTACTTCTTAAGCAAATTATGCAACCAGCAGTAAGGGGACAATGATGGGTCATAAGGAATCTTGGCTTTGTCTAACCCCGTCTTCAGATTAGGCACTGAAAAAATTTGCAGTTTATTCTCAAGGATTTGACAAATTAGCTTCTCGATGCGACTGAGCACAGCCGATTTCGCGACATCATCGTAGCTATTCCAATTGATGACCTCAAATGAATACCGCTTGCAGCCACGACAAACAGCATCGCCGAGTGAAGTGGTTGAACAAATTCCTATGCAGGGGGTTTGAACAGCTTTCATGTAATTTATTTTAGAATTTGATAGAGAATTAATCGGAAAATTAATTGTAGACTTTAGCAAGGCTGTACAAATTGTAAACCACTCTTAAGTCTCTAAGAATTGCTCGCCAGAGGATCTAACACCGGTACTTTTTATTCGTTTATTGAGCACTGGCCATGACCTTCTCTAGAGGCCCCAAGTGGATTTTTGTACGAATTTACAATAGAATACAAGCACGTCTTAAACGTTTGCTTTGATTTGCGCTGCGTATCACACAACCGCCTGATGCAGTGCTAATACGAAAACACTCCAAGCGGTCTGCTACCAAATTCCAACTGTAAGTGATTCCGGTGTAAACAGGCGCGAAGCTAGACGCCAGCAAATGTAAAATGAGACGCCTTTGGGTTCATTTGACACGTATCACGCCGTTATATTATAT
>JAKUTG010000129.1:0-6849 GCA_022447905.1 Pseudomonadales bacterium
AGTTCTAATTTGCATCGTACGACCACATTTGGGGCCAGGGCATCGAACTTCTATGTCCGTGGGATCGTTAGTGCGCATCCCGTCCTCTGCCTTGGCCAGCTGACTGGTAAAACTCGTGTAAAACTCGTTTAAAAGAGTTTTCCAATACGTAGTACCGATCGCGACTCCGTCTAGGGAATCCTCCATCTTTGCCGTAAAATCGTAGTCCATCAGATCCTTAAAATTTTCCTGCAACCGCTCCGCCACAATATCTCCCATCTTTTGAGCATAGATACGTTTATTATCTATTCTTATGTAACCTCGATCCTGAATCGTAGAAATAATCGGTGCGTAGGTTGTAGGTCTACCAATACCCCTCTTCTCTAGCTCATTTACGAGGCTTGCTTCAGTAAAACGGGCAGGTGGCTTGGTAAATTTTTGAAAGGGTTCAAGTTTATCCAATTGCAGCACGTCGCCAAGTTTTAAATCTGGGAGTACGATGTCATCTTCCTTTGACGGCATAACCTTTAGATAGCCATCGAACTGCATGATTCGACCTTTTGTACGCAGCTCAAATTCGGCCGCCTTTACGGAAATGCTACTCGAGAGGTACCTAGCCGGCGGCATCTGACAAGCTACAAAAGTTTGCCAAATTAAAATATACAGACGTATTGCATCCTGTTCCATGCCTTGCAATTTATCACCTTCGACCCTGATGTCTGTTGGACGTATTGCTTCATGCGCCTCCTGGGCTCCTTCCCGAGAGGCATAGGATAGAGGGGTTTCTGGCACATATTCTGATCCAAAGGTTTGACTAATGTAGTCACGGCACATGGAAATTGAGTCATCGCTAAGATGAGTTGAATCAGTGCGCATGTAGGTTATATAGCCAGCTTCATACAACCGTTGAGCCATGAGCATGGTTTTCTTTAGCCCAAAACCAAGACGAGTACTTGCAGCTTGTTGAAGGGTTGAAGTTATTAAAGGGGGTTTTGGTTTAGAGGAAGTAGGCTTATCATCGCGTTTTTCCACCCGATATTCGGCTTCTCGTAATATTGCTAAAGCAATTTCTGCGTCAGCCTCGTTGTCAGGCAGAAATTTCTTTTCAGACCTTCTGATAACCTTACATCGTATTTTACTATTACCACTTGTTATCAGTTCTGCAAAAACTTCCCAATATTCTTCCGGAATAAAAGCCCGGATCTCACGTTCCCTCTCAACTACCAGGCGTACTGCTACTGACTGTACCCTGCCCGCTGATAAACCCCGTGCAACTTTTGCCCACAGCAGTGGAGAAACCATGAATCCTACGACCCTGTCTAGAAAGCGGCGCGCCTGTTGGGCTTCCACATATCGCATATCCAGATCACCGGGCTCGGCAAAGGCTTCTGTAACTGCTTTCTTCGTGATTTCGTTGAACACCACTCGTTTGTAGCGCTCAGGATCCCCACCAATAGATTCTTTCAAGTGCCACGCAATTGCCTCACCTTCCCTATCAAGGTCCGTTGCCAGATAGATAATCTCTGAATCTTTTGCAATTTTTTTTAGCTCGGCGACAACTTTTTCTTTTCCCGGGAGAATTTGATAATTAGCTGTCCAATCATTTTCGGGATCTATACCCATGCGATTTACAAGCTGTTGTTTAGCTTTGGTTTTCTTGTAAGCAGCTTTTTCCGAAGGGCTCATTTTGCGCGTAGCTGCCGCCGCGGCTGCGCGAGCTTTACCATCGATAGTTTTTCCATTCCCGCTTTTAGGCAGATCCCGAATATGACCAACGCTGGACTTTACTATGTACTCGGGTCCGAGATACTTATTTATAGTGCGCGCCTTTGCGGGTGACTCAACTATGACCAGCGACTTAGACATTAAAACGATGTTTTCCACGAATAAAAGGATTTTAGCCTGTTCAAGCTGCGCACATATATAAGGCCAAGTTACTAATCGGTCAAGCTTTCTTACAAAAAATAGTTTGTAACTCGTGCTTAAACGACAACTCCGAGGCACTAAAAGTTACATAGCCTACTGCGCCCTGATTACCGCATATAAAGCTTTATTCGCTACACACCTAGAAATAGAGTGTTATAAAAAGCAGAAAAAAGATAGGTAGTATTTGTATATTGCATCAACAGGAATGCGATATTTTATTTGCTTAAATGCTTACTTCATGCAACCAATCATAGTGATCAGCCAGGTCGCCTTTTTGAATACCAACTAAAATATCGTACATTTCTTGCATGATAGGGCCTACCGTTTGGCCATCTTCAAACACAGCATGCCAAGAATCATCAAACCAGATACGTCCCACCGGAGAAAGAACGGCGGCAGTGCCACAGGCACCCATTTCGATGAAGTTGGTATATTCTGCACGCAATTCGATCGGTCGCTCTTCGATTTTCATATTGAGCTGTCGGGCCGCGATTTCCATTAAGGACCGTCGCGTAATGCTTGGCAGGATGGCATTAGATAAAGGCGTAATAACTTTAGCACCTTTCATTGCTATAATGATATTTGCCGAGCCCGCCTCATCAATGTACCTGCCTTCTGCTGAATCGAGATAAAGCGCTTCATTTGCACCGAGCTCCTGAGCCTTGCGGGTGGCCATAAGGCCCCCTGCATAATTGGCGCCCACTTTATAGCTTCCCGTCCCATTCGGCGCAGCTCGATCCATATTTGAGACAGCTAAACTGATAACGGCAAGTCCTGCTTCTTTGTAATAAGGGCCCACTGGAGATACGAAAACACGAAACTGAAATCGCTGAGCTGGGTTTAGGCCCAGGTTTTCGCCTTCTCCAATCAGCATCGGTCGGATATATAATGAAGCGCCAGAACCATATGGTGGTATCCAGGAATAATTAGCGCGTACTGTTTCTTCTATGGCCTGAATAAACATTTCACTGGGCACCTCAGGCATCAACAACCTAGTGGCAGCTTGATTCATACGCTCACTGTTTAAGCCAGGTCGAAATAGCACTACGCGGCCATCTTTAGCAGTCTGGGCTTTCAAGCCTGCGAAGCATTGCTGAGCATAATGAAGCGACGGGGCCCCTTCATGAATTTCGATTATTTCGTCGCCAATTAGCGCACCGTCTTTCCAGTGGCCATTCTCATGTACAGCTGAAAAACGGTAGTCTGTTTTGTGGTATTGAAACCCAAGTTCTGCCCACTTCAGGTCCTTTTTTACTACATTAGCGTCCAAGTTCAATTTCCGTGTTCCGCTCGATTTTGGAGGCATATTATCGGGCATAAACTACCTAATAGCTAGATACGACGGGCTCTCAGTCGTCTATTGGTTCGCTTAGGTGTGTTGATATAGACTCTTCTTTAAGTATTCAAGTTAGGAAAACCCCAATGAAGCTCGTAGATATCGGTGCCAACCTTACCCATAACTCCTTTAAACAAGATTTCGAAAAAATCATTACGGAGGCCTCAGAAGCTGGTCTCGCCCACATTATCGTTACGGGTACAGATCTAGAAACTAGCAAAGCGGGCCAGGCCATGTGCGCAAAACATCCTAAATTTTTAAGCAGTACAGTTGGCTGCCACCCACACATCTCTCAGACAATTACAGATTCCGATATAGAGGCGGTAGCGGAACTATCCTGCTTGCCTCATGTGGTAGCGATTGGAGAAATAGGTCTCGATTTCAATCGCAATTTTTCTCCCGCAGAAGATCAGTTAAGAGTCTTTGAGCGACTTCTCGAGTTGGCAGCTGACTTGCACAAACCAGTATTTCTCCATCAACGAGATGCTCATAATGCATTTTACGAACTTCTCGAAAACTACCGATCAAAACTGGTTGGCGGCGTCGTGCACTGCTTTACCGACAATGAAAAGGCATTAGCTGACTACTTGGAGTTAGATATGCACATCGGGATTACCGGATGGATTTGCGATGAACGGCGCGGTGGATTATTGCAGTCACTAGTAGCTAAGATTCCTGACGATCGCTTACTTATTGAGACTGATGCTCCCTACCTGTTCCCGCGCACGTTACTACAAAAACGGGACAGGCATCGTAACGAACCAAAATATCTCACCGAAATTGTCAACGTAATTTCACACTTTCGAGAACAAGATCCGAACACTGTTGCCCAAAATACAACCAGAAATGCTATTCGCTTATTTGGACTGAATAACGATTTAGCGGAAAACTAGATCAGGTTGAACTACTTTTACAAGCTTGATTGTAGTCATAATCTTGAAGCTAAGAATTTGAACCCAAACTTATTCAACTAAATCAATTAGATCATCCATAATAAATGGCCAATCAATCTCTTTGCCACTCTGTTTGTTTTTTACGACCGGAATGCGTAGCCCATAACTCCTAACCAGCGAATCATTCTCACTGATATCCACAGCTTCGATATTGACTTCTTCCACAGATTGCAACTTTTCTAGCAGCTGAGCGGCCTCTTCACACAAGTGGCAGCTTTTGGTGGTATAAAAGAAAAGAGCAAGCATGCTGTTAATAACTATGGACCCTTATACACACATTGTTGTTCCAACGTAAAACGTGTGATCAATTGTGAGTACTTAATGGTACATCTAGCAAATAATTCCAACTCAATGCCGACAGACTAATCGCGGCCAAGTATTAATGCCAATTTCCACTACAATGTTCGCCTAGACATACATTATAAAACGTTTACAATCCCTCGCTGACTTCACCTTACGCGCTCCATACACCGCAGGGAATTCATAATATGAGCCGCCATGGAATAATAACAGAACTCAAAAATTGGTTATCCGAGCAAATTATAGGACAAGAGCGCTTACTCGACAGTTTACTTATAGCCGTACTGGCGGACGGCCATCTCTTGGTTGAAGGCGCTCCGGGTTTGGCCAAGACAAAAGCTATTAAGGACTTGTCTCGGGCCATTGAAGGCGATTTCCACCGAATTCAGTTCACTCCAGACCTGCTGCCCAGTGATATCACCGGCACAGAAGTTTTCCGGCCAGAAGATGGCTCATTTAAATTCCAACAGGGCCCTATTTTTCATAATTTAGTACTAGCCGATGAAATTAATAGAGCCCCGGCCAAGGTCCAATCAGCCTTATTAGAAGCAATGGGTGAACATCAAGTTAGTGTGGGCCGAGAGACTTTTACTTTACCCCCTCTTTTTCTTGTAATGGCCACCCAAAACCCTATCGAGCAAGAAGGCACCTATCCATTACCCGAGGCCCAACTCGACAGATTCCTGATGCACGTCACAATAGATTATCCAAAAATAGAAGCGGAACGAGACATTCTCCACCTTGTACGAAATGAAGCCCAAAATAAAATTCCTGACCCTCCTAAGCAAGTTGCTCAAGAAGATTTGTTCGCGGCTCGGCAAGAAATACTAGCTATGCATATGGCGCCGGAAGTAGAAGAGTACATCATCCAACTGATAATGGCCTCCCGAACGCCTGAAGTGTACGGAGAAGAGCTAGCCTCCTGGTTAGAGTATGGAGCCAGCCCTCGAGGCACTATTTCGTTGGATCGCTGCGCGAGAGCTTATTCTTGGATACAGGGCCGGGATTTTGTTAGCCCCGACGATGTTCAAGAGGTTATGTTCGACGTGTTACGCCACCGCATCCTCCTTAGTTTCGAAGCAGAGGCAAGTGGCATAACTCCAGACAAAGTATTAGAAACTATTCGCGAACGCGTCCCATCTGCCTGATTGTCTAGGACGCCGTATGTCAGCGAAGCTACAAATCGATCCTCACCATGCCCGCTACCAGAGCAAGGGGGCTATCATTACCCTTCAGCAACTTCTGGTTCAACGCTATGCTGCCAAAACCCTCGAATACCTTGCCCATACGCGCTCCATTGCTGGCATTTCTGGACTACACCTATCGAAGATGCGGGGGCGAGGTATCGATTTCGAAGAATTCAGGCCATACCAGCCCGGAGATGACATCCGCCTAATAGATTGGCGCGTTACCGCTCGCACCGGCAGACCAGTCACGAAGGTATTTCGCGAAGAACGAGAAAGACCTGTAATTATAGCAGTAGATCAGACTCACAATATGTATTTCGGTAGCCAGATCGCCTTCAAATCGGTTATCGCAGCCCAAGCCGCGGCTGTTTTCTGCTGGCTAGCTATTGACAATGGTGATCGTGTGGGAGGGCTTGTTTTCTCTGACTTTGAGGCAAGTTTAGTGAGACCCAAACGGAGTCGCCGCTCCGCTCTACACCTGCTCAACCAAGTCTATCTTTACAATCAAAATTTACAGCAGTCCAAAGCCGCCGAATCTCAAACTCCTTCCGATTCTGATTTCAGGCCAGGATTAGCCCACGCCCTAGGTCAGATACGGCGTATAACCAAACCAGGTAGCACCCTGTACGTGATTTCTGACTTCGTAACTATGGACGACAAGGCTCTACAATACTTGAACCAGTTATCCAGGCATAACAATGTGATATGTTGTTTTATATACGACGCTCTTGAGGAGACCTTACCGGTTCCTGGTATTTACAGCATTACAGATGGCTTTCGCAAAGGGGCACTTAATACCCACAGTAAAAAAGCCAGGAATCGATATAGCGATCAATTTCACGAGCGCAGTGAATCTCTAGAATCAGAGCTTGAACGGCTACAGATCCGATTTATTAAGATACGCACCAATCAACTAGTCGTAGAGCAAATCCGAAAATGGATAGCGAAGAACTCCTAGGTCAATTGGCGGACATTCATCTGCCTGTAGACGTGACTTACTGGCCACCAGCTATTGGTTGGTGGGTTCTGGTCATCATCATTCTCACAGGCGGATACCTGCTAGTAAAACGTTATATCCGATATAAAAATCTCCACAAACTTTGTTCCCGCGCCCTGGAAGAGCTAGACCGTTGTTATCAAGATTTTAGAACAATCGAGAACGAAAACA
>JAKUTG010000013.1:0-21517 GCA_022447905.1 Pseudomonadales bacterium
AGGTAAAGAGGCCACTGTTTCCAGATGCCTCCATAACTGGTGTGCATGTAACCGCTGACCAGGAACAGGCGTTGGTCATGCACTGCCAGCCATACAGTTCTTGAAGTATCGGGCATCATGGTTTGAAATTCTATTGTGTTGCGATCAGTTAGGAAGCTCCAGTCATCCGGTGCCTGGGCTGACTCCCCGCTAGTGAATGGCCCACCAGAGAAGATCTCCATGGGGCCGTCGGAAAAGCGCATGCTGAACAGGAACAGACCGACGGCAATGATCAACGTACTGACGATGATGCCAATCCACTTTAAGAATTTTTTCATAGGAATCGCTCTTGGTGGAGGAGGGGTCGAATAATCCCCCTAAGCCGCTGATAACTAAATTAATTCACAAACGTAGCAATAGGGAATGTTGCTTATCGCGTTATTAATTATAACTCGTATCACATTTTTCGAGGGCAAGGGTCCAATTTTTCTATGATAATTTGATGCAGCTTTATGTCGTTTTCCGGGGCTAGGAATTCAACGGTAAACTAAGTTTGCTACTATGGCTCCATTAGAGACTTAAAACTAACAATAATCAATTAAATATCCATGAAACTTTGTACTAATGCTATTGAGTCACCAACTGGTTGGGTTGCCAAACTTAACCTTAACATTCAGTGTGTGGGTGGCCATAGTCGTCTGATAAATCCGTCTCATAGTGGACCCTTAAGAGTTCAAAAGCCGTTCTATCCAGAGGGGACTTCACTTGCCCACCTGTATATTCTTCACCCACCGGGAGGTGTTGTGGGAGGAGATCAGCTTTATATAGATATGCTCGTCAGCAAAAACGCTAAGGGACTGATGACAACTCCCGGAGCGACAAAGATTTACCGATCCGATTCAAAAAAGATGATTTTGCAACAGACCTTTGTTGTGGAAGAGCAAGCTACATTGGAATGGCTCCCTCAGGAAACCATCATTTTTGACGGAGCTTTTGTGGATAGTACAACAAAGGTCAACTTAGTAGGAGATTCAAAATATATTGGATGGGAAATTGTCTGCTTTGGGCGACCAGGGGCTGGTGAAGTATTCGAACATGGTTTGGTTAGAATGAACTTAGAGATTTGGCGCGATGATTTGCCGATTTGGTTGGATAGAACCGTTTTTCCAGCCGAGACCAAAACCAATTCAATATTTCAAGCCGCATGGGGTTTGCACTCTTCACCCGTAATGGCAACGCTGATTGCTTCTTCATGTACCCAGCAAATACATGAAGCCCTGATTGAGCAACATCTAGAAAAAGGGAGCTATTCAACCAGCCTAATTGAAGATGTACTGGTTTGCCGATATATTGGTGCTTGCTCACAAGAGGCCAAAACTTGTTTTCTTGAGATTTGGTCACAATTAAGGCCTAGGCTATTAAATAGGTCACCGTGTCCTCCACGAGTTTGGAACACCTGATAAATCAAATAAATGCGTTGACCTGACTAATGAGGAAATTGAATGAACTTATCTCCTAGAGAAAAAGATAAATTGCTTATTTTTACTGCTGGCTTACTGGCAGAGCGACGGTTGGCGAAAGGCATTAAGCTGAATTATCCAGAAGCTATCGCACTCATAAGCTCTTCGGTTATGGAGGGGGCCAGAGAAGGTAGAACTGTCGCTGATTTGATGGCGTATGGAGCTACGTTGTTAAGCAGGGATCAAGTGCAAGAAGGTATACCTGAAATGGTGCATGATGTTCAGGTCGAAGCAACTTTTCCCGATGGCACTAAACTGGTGACAGTGCATAACCCTATCCCATAAAGAGGCAATCATGATCCCAGGCGAAATCGAAGTTATAGATGGTAATTTAGAGCTTAACGAAGGTCGCAATACTGTGAGTGTCACGGTAACAAACAGCGGAGATAGACCTATACAGGTGGGTTCTCATTATCACTTTTTTGAGACCAATTCTGCGTTGAAATTTGAGCGCAATTGCAGTCGCGGCTTTCGACTCAATATTGCCGCAGGCACCGCAATCCGATTTGAACCTGGACAAGACCGCACAGTTGAATTGGTTGAAATTGCCGGTGACAGAAAAATCTACGGTTTCGGTGGACAAGTAATGGGATCCCTAGAAGAAGGTACGACATGACACAAATAGATCGCAGTGCCTATGCACAGATGTATGGGCCCACAACAGGTGACAGAGTTCGGCTCGGTGATACTGAACTATGGATAAGGGTCGAGAAAGACTTCACGACCTATGGTGAAGAAGTAAAATTTGGGGGCGGGAAGGTAATTCGGGATGGAATGGGTCAGGGTCAGAGTGGTGATGCTGAATCGATGGATACAGTGATTACAAATGCGTTGATCCTTGATCATTGGGGTATAGTTAAGGCTGATATCGGGCTGAAAAATGGCAGGATTCATTCTATAGGAAAAGCTGGAAATCCCGACATACAATCTGATATTTCAATCATAATCGGGCCTGGAACAGAAATAATTGCTGGTGAAGGTCAGATAATTACCGCAGGGGCAATAGATGCCCATATCCACTTCATTTGCCCCCAACAAGTAGAAGAAGCGCTAATGTCAGGTGTGACCACTATGCTGGGTGGTGGCACAGGCCCAGCCACCGGAACCAAAGCTACTACCTGTACCCCCGGGATTTGGCATATTGAAAAAATGTACCAAGCCGTGGATAGCATGCCGATGAATTTCGGGTTCCTTGGCAAAGGAAACGCAAGTTTACCCATTGCCTTGGAGGAACAGATAAATGCAGGCGCAATGGGCCTGAAATTGCATGAAGATTGGGGAACAACTCCTGCTGCAATTGATAACTGTCTCTCCGTGGCGGAGAAATACGATGTCCAGGTAGCCATACACACTGACACACTTAATGAGTCAGGCTTTGTCGAGGATACTCTGGCAGCACTAAAGGGCCGGACGATTCACACTTATCACACTGAGGGTGCTGGTGGAGGCCATGCACCGGACATCATCAAAGCTTGTGGCATTGATAATGTCTTACCTTCCAGTACCAATCCCACACGCCCTTATACAGTTAATACAGTCGATGAGCATTTGGATATGTTGATGGTGTGCCACCATTTGGATCCGTCCATCCCAGAAGATATCGCTTTTGCTGAATCTCGCATCAGACGTGAAACTATTGCTGCTGAAGACATCCTTCATGATTTAGGGGCCTTCTCCATGATCGCGTCTGACTCACAAGCGATGGGAAGGGTTGGTGAAGTCATATCACGTACTTGGCAAACGGCCCACAAAATGAAAGTTCAGCGAGGCGCCCTAACTGGTGACGATGAAAAATCAGATAATCTGAGAGCCAGGAGATATATTGCAAAATACACTATAAATCCGGCCCTGAGCCATGGAATTTCAGATTCAGTAGGATCAATAGAAGTCGGCAAAATTGCAGATCTGGTGTTATGGCAACCAGCTTTTTTTGGTGTCAAACCTTCCCTGATTCTTAAAAGTGGAATGATTGCAGCGGCCCCCATGGGCGATCCTAACGCGTCAATTCCAACGCCTGAACCTGTTCATTATCGACCAATGTTCGGTGGTTTTGGCCTGGCAGCAGCTAAGACATCTATTGCTTTTATGTCTCAAGTCGCAATTGACGCCGGCGTTCAGGAATCGATCAGTTTGCAGTCCAATCCCATGAGCGTGAAAAATTGTCGGAATATTAAAAAGTCAGATATGGTGAATAATAACTATCGACCCAATATTGAGGTGGACCCGCAGACTTACGAAGTCAGAGCAGATGGAGAATTACTGACTTGCGAACCGGCCGCAGAAGTGCCATTAGCTCAGCGCTATTTCTTGTTTTAGAGAGTAGCCAAACTAAATGTGGGAACTAACTGAAAAATATTCTGGTAAGCGAAAACCAGATACAAACCTGTTTTTACCATTTGAAATGCGACAACGCTCCAGAATGAAGGTAAAACTGGAGAACGGCGAACCCGCTTTCATTATTTTGCCTCGCGGCGGTATATTAAGAGGCGGAGATATGTTGCGATCCACCTGTGACAAGGTGGTCTCGGTAAAGGCAGCAAAAGAGTGTGTTACAACTGTTTGTGATAATGATCCGATTTTGTTGACAAAAGCCGCCTATCACTTGGGCAATCGTCATGTGGCCTTGCAGATAGAAGAAGGCTTCTTACGCTATCAACATGATCATGTATTAGATGAACTGGTACATGACCTAGGATTGAAAACTGAAGTAGAAAACGAGCCCTTTGAGCCGGAATCCGGAGCTTATACCAGCCACGGCCATTCACATTCGCAAAATGACTAATACCTCGAATTCATTGTTACGCCTTTTACAATTGGTTAGCCCATCTTCACCGGTGGGTGCTTATGCTTATTCTCAGGGTCTAGAACAGGCAGTTGATTGGGGCTGGATTGGAACAGAGGAGGAATTACAGTGTTGGTTAAACGGTGTGTTGCTAAATTCTATTCTTTCATTGGATGTACCGGTATTAATCCGCCTCTATAGGGCATGGCAGCAAAAGGATTTGGATCAATTGCGCTACTGGAATCAATTTCTACTGGCTTGTCGTGAAACACGGGAACTTCGTGAACAAGAAGAGCTATTAGGCCGGGCACTAACGAGAGTTTTAATTACGCTCGAATTTGTTGATTTACGAATCGTTAATTCGATTGGTGTTAAGAAAGTTGGTAGCAATGGTCAAAGCGCTATCAGTTATTGCGCCGCCTTTGCGTGCGCAGGCACAAATTGGGAAATTGATTTGCATTCGTTGCTTCTTGGATATTGCTGGGCCTGGTCTGAAAATCAGATAATGGCAGCGCAGAAGCTATTGCCTGTAGGCCAAAGTGCCGGTCAGCGCATACTTTTCGCAATATCGGAAAAAGTAGCAAATGAGGTTGATGCTTGTTTTGCTATTCCCGATGATGAAATTTCTGGTGCGCTTCCTGGCCTTGCGCATGCCAGTGCTGCCCATGAATCGCAGTATTCGAGATTGTTTAGATCCTAAGTTATAGTTATAAGAGGGGTATAGGAAGTGCCGGCAAAAGCAGTGCTTAGAGTGGGAATAGGCGGCCCTGTGGGCTCCGGAAAAACAGCGTTGGTCAATCAACTATGCCAGGCCATGCGTAGTGATTTATCTATTGCGGTAGTGACCAATGATATATACACCAAAGAAGATGCCCAGTTTCTTGTTCAACACAATGCCTTGGAGCAGGAGCGTATAACCGGCGTTGAAACCGGAGGTTGCCCCCATACAGCAATACGCGAGGATGCGTCAATAAACCTTATTGCTGTAGAAGAGTTATGCCACAAATTTAAGTCGCTAGATATGGTTCTTATCGAGAGCGGCGGTGACAATTTGAGCGCAACATTCAGCCCTGAATTGGCTGATCTTATGATTTACGTAATTGACGTTTCGGCGGGGGATAAAATACCTCGAAAGGGAGGGCCTGGGATTACTCGGTCTGATCTTCTTGTGATAAACAAGATAGATTTAGCGCCCTACGTTGGAGCCTCTCTCGAGGTAATGAAACGTGACACTGTTGAAATGCGCAGCGGAAGACCGTTCGTTTTCGCGAATATGAAAACACAAGAAGGAGTTACCGAAATTGTAGATTTCATTAAGACTGAGGGGCTTTTTATAGGCAAATAGCTAAGCTTGGCCTCAAGATTTTGCATAGTTACGCTCCAGAAATGAGCACTAACAAACATCGCGCACTATAATAAGGCGTATTCTTTCAGTTTCCTCGGCTCAATATTTTTAACCCCTCACCTCAATCACCTGTTTTTATTTCCAAACCTCTCTTTTTTTGGGCCCTGTGTCGGTTGTGAACCATCTAATTTGAATTAAGAACAATTATGGCATGCTATTTGCAACTATAGTTTGTTCACACATTGAGCTGTGCTGAGGAAGCCGCAGTGGAACCGATCGTAAATTAATAGGAGCAACTAAATGACAAACGATAGAAGTAAGAGGCTATTTTGGTCTCTCATAGGTGGAAGTGCATTGGCTTCCGTCCTGATAAGCCCTTTTGTCTTGGCTGGTGGCACAATACAGTTTGGCGAGAATAGTTCAGTTACTATAGGTGCAGGGTTACGGACGGCTTATACCTCAATGGAGGATTCTGCCGGGAGCGGCGATGACTCGAGCGATTTTGACTTGCAGAGCCTTCGCTTGTACATGAGTGGTCAGCTTAATGAGTTAGTTAAATTTACTTTCAATACCGAATGTAAGGGATGTGTGTTTGGCCAGGACGCAGGTGATATTGGCAATGGAGGTGAAGTTGATGTATTGGATGCTATCGTGCAATTTGAATTTAGTCCGGAATTCAACGTCTGGGCAGGGCGCATGTTAACACCAGCTGATCGTATCGAGCTGAATGGACCTTATTACGGGCTTAACTGGAACCAATTTACCGTTCCTCTGCTCCCCTCAGATCAATTGGGTCAGGCAGGCCTGCTAGGTAGAGACGACGGTGTTACGGTTTGGGGTAATCTAGGTAAATTTCAATACGCTGTGGGTGCATTCGACGGAGTAGAAGGAGGGCCGAATCAGGACGATAATGTTTTACTCTCGGCTCGGTTTGCCTACAACTTTCTTAATATGGAAAGTAATCCAGGCTATTACACTAGCAGTACCTACTATGGATCTCTCGGGGACATTTTTACTCTCGGCCTATCAATGCAATCCCAGTCTGACGGTACCGGTACCGCTACCGAAGCTGGTGATTTTGACGCGATTATATTAGATGCTCTGTTTGAAAAGGTACTGGGAAATAACGACGTTCTCACTATCGAAGGTGAATTGAAATCGATGGACGCAGATTTGACCGCGGCTGCTCTTGCTGATCCGACCTGTTTCTGTTTGTTCGATGGTGACTCATCTTTTTTTACTGCAGCCTATTTGATCAACACGACCGATACCTTCGGCCGATGGCAGCCTTATTTGAGATACACGAACACTGAACCTGACTCAGGGCTAGATAGTGATCTAACCGAGATTGGACTGAATTACATTATCGATAGTCATAATCTTCGGCTAAACATAAACTGGTCTTCCGGAGACGCGAGTTTGAGTGGTAAGAAAGGTCCGGATATAGACGGGCTCTCCATCGGGTTCCAAATTCAACTATAATTTTTTATGACACAAAGTAAGGGCATATCATGAATATTCTATTTAAAGCAAAAAGGTTTGGGGTGTTGATAGCTGCAGCAGTTCTTATGCAGTGGTCTGCATCTATTCTGGCTCAGGACACCATTAAGGTCGGAGTACTTCATTCACTGTCTGGCTCCATGGCTATCAGTGAAACGACATTGAAAGACACTGTTTTGATGATGATTGAGGAACAAAATAAGGCGGGAGGGCTTCTGGGGAGGCAGCTGGAGGCGGTAGTTGTTGATCCAGCCTCCGATTGGCCTCTTTTTGCCGAGCAAACTCGTGAGTTAATCACTCAGGAAGGAGTCGATGTAATTTTTGGTTGCTGGACTTCAGTTTCCAGAAAATCGGTATTACCGGTAATCGAAGAACTCAATGGACTTTTGTTTTATCCGGTTCAGTATGAAGGCGAAGAATCATCGAAAAATGTATTCTATACCGGTGCCGCGCCGAACCAACAAGCGATCCCCGCTGTTGACTATTTGATGAATGAGATAGGCGCAGAACGCTGGGTCCTGGCTGGAACTGACTATGTTTATCCAAGAACTACTAATCGTATTCTCGAAGCTTATTTGAAAGCGAAAGGTGTGGCTGATGAGGATATCATGATCAATTACACTCCCTTTTCGCACTCGGATTGGCAAAATATCGTAGCCGAAATCCAGCGATTTGGTTCTGAGGGCCGGAAGACAGCAGTTGTTTCCACTATCAACGGTGATGCAAATGTTCCGTTTTACATAGAACTGGGTAATCAGGGCGTCTCGGCTGAAGATATTCCGGTCATCGCTTTTTCGGTTGGTGAAGAGGAACTGTCAGGCATCGACACTGCTCCGCTTGTTGGCCACCTGGCAGCATGGAACTATTTTCAAAGCGTATACAGCGATACCAATGAAGAATTCATAGACACTTGGCACTCATTCATAGGTAACCAGAGTCGGGTTACCAATGACCCGATGGAAGCCACCTATATCGGTTTCAAGATGTGGGCAGAAGCGGTGGAAGCTGCAGGAACTACCGACGTAGATGCGGTCGAGCAGGCCATGATCGGTGTAGAAGTTCCCAATCTGACTGGCGGAATCGCTGTGATGAACAAAAATCATCACCTTTCCAAACCAGTCCTGATCGGTGAAATTCAGGATGACGGTCAATTCGATGTGGTCTGGGAAACCGATGGTGTTGTCGCAGGAGACGCTTGGTCTGATTATCTTCCAGGCAGTCGCGATCTGATTTCAGACTGGACTGAGCCAACAAGATGTGGCAACTACAATACTGTCGAAGATCGATGCCTTGGGTCCGGTTCGCAGTAGTAGACATGCTCTTGTGAGCATGGAAGAATAAGCTCCAAATGCGGGGCACCAGATTAAATTGGTGCCCCGCTATTTTTAGAATTTCCACTTTGGGGTGAGATTATGCAAAGGATAGTTCTTATCCTTTCAGCTGTGCTTTTTCTGTTTGGGCTAAGTGGCACTCTATCCGAAGTAGAGGCTCAACCAGAAGATGTTCTGCAGGCCCCTTCCTCTCTTGAAGAAATCGTACAGGCACTCGCTACAGCACGTCGTAATGAAATTCCAGCATTAGTAGAAAATATTGCGGAACTCGAAGATTCGCGACGAAGGTCTTTTCTCGAAAGCATGCTAGAGGGTCAGATTTATTTTACCCGTCAAGAAGAGCGTGTAGTAAAAGCAGTACGTATTGAGGAACAGTTTCAAATCAGTGATAGCCTGACAGGTGAGGATCTGGGGCTGGTGGGTACGAGAACTGTGGGCCGGGTCAGTGTCAACAATAGCTTGCGAAGAAATCTTCGATTGCTGATTGCGGGTATAGACCTTGGAAATGAAGATCCTGAAATCCGACTCTCTGCCGTCGAATACCTGGTCTCCCAAGCTGCAACGGAGTCGCGAGAGCAGCTTCTGCAACTAAAAACTGTGGAAATTGACAATGCTGTGAGTCAGGCGATAGAAGAAGGCCTCGCTCTGGTCGACCTGTCCTCGGAAGACCCTTCATTGCGCAGCGCAGCGCTTGATCAATTATCTGGTAATTTAAAAAATACGATTAGGAATGCCATAAGGCAGGTAGCCGAGGGTGATCCTGATCCAGACGTCCAGGCTAAGGCAGAAGAAATTCTTTATTCCATTCAGAGTAAAGTTGAGCTGTATGGTTATGTTCAAACACTATTTTTTGGACTAAGCCTTGGTTCAGTATTGTTGCTTGCTGCTATTGGTCTAGCGATCACTTTTGGGGTAATGGGTGTTATCAACCTGGCGCACGGGGAATTGATCATGTTAGGGGCTTACACAACGTATGTTGTCCAGCAAACTTTTCCTAACTCCATAGAACTGTCTCTCCTCATTGCAGTTCCAGCAGCCTTTATTGTGTCTGGATTATTCGGTATAGCGATCGAGCGGGGAATTATTAGATTTTTATATGGGAGACCTTTGGAAACACTGTTGGCAACCTTCGGTATTAGTTTAATTCTCCAGCAGCTGGTTCGGACTGTTTTCAGCCCACAAAATAGGCCGGTAAGTAATCCTGACTGGATGAGCGGGCAATGGCAATTAAACGAGGTGCTAGCCTTTAACTACAACCGATTATACATACTGATATTCTGCATTATCGTATTTGCATTGTTGTCGTTACTCTTGAAAAAAACGAAGCTTGGAATCGAAGTTCGAGCTGTAGCGCAGAATAGGGCAATGGCTAAGGCAATCGGCGTAAGGAGTAGCTGGGTAGATGCTCTAACTTTTGGTCTGGGTTCTGGTCTTGCGGGTATCGCCGGAGTTGCTTTAAGTCAGTTGACGAATGTAGGACCCAACTTGGGTCAGGCTTATATTGTTGATTCGTTCATGGTAGTTGTTTTTGGAGGCGTGGGGAATCTTTGGGGTACATTCTATGGAAGCTTTATTCTTGGAATTACTAACAAGATTATGGAGCCCTGGGCTGGGGCTGTCGTTGCGAAAATATTAATACTCGTTTTCATTATTCTTTTTATTCAGAAGCAACCTAAAGGGTTATTCCCTCAAAAAGGTAGAGGCATGGAAGAGTAGCTTTGCGTAGTAAGTCATTTATCATCGAAACCTTACAAGGAGATACTGGTGGTCGAATTCTGATTGCCATCTTGCTGGTTGGCTGTGTGATTTTTCCAGTTTTTAACTTGTTAGTACCCCAATCTTCTGTATTTCACATTTCCACTTATCTGGTGACTTTGTTTGGAAAGTATCTGTGCTTTGCGCTATTGGCGCTCGCACTGGATTTAGCCTGGGGGTACTGCGGCATCCTGTCTTTAGGGCACGGAGCTTTTTTTGCGCTTGGTGGTTATGGGATGGGGATGTATTTAATGCGTCAGATTGGGGATCGTGGTGTTTATGGGGACCCTCTTTTGCCAGATTTTATGGTTTTTCTAAACTGGACTGAACTTCCCTGGTATTGGTATGGGTTTAATTATTTTGGGTTTGCTATGGTCATGGCGATGTTTGTCCCAGGGCTATTAGCTTTTGTGTTCGGCTGGCTGGCATTTCGTTCGAGGGTCACTGGAGTTTATCTCTCCATCATCCTGCAGGCTCTAACCTACGCGTTAATGCTGACATTTTTTAGAAACGAGATGGGCTTTGGTGGAAATAATGGACTTACAGACTTTAAAGACATTATTGGTTTTAATTTGCAAACCGATGAGACTAGGGCCGTGCTCTTTGTCGTCACCGGCCTAATACTCATTCTCGTGTATCTTTTTTGCCGGCATATTGTTAAGTCAAAATTTGGTCGCGTGGTTGTTTCTATACGTGATGCTGAGAGTAGAATGCGTTTCATTGGCTATAAAGTTGAAAATTATAAAACGTCGATATTTGTTTTGTCCGCGCTAATCGCTGGTATCGCTGGGGCGCTGTATGTACCGTTCGTGGGAATTATTAACCCTGGAGAATTTGCGCCGCTTAATTCCATCGAAATTGTTATATGGGTAGCCATAGGAGGACGCTCGACTCTGTATGGCGCTGTGCTTGGGGCGATTCTGGTGAATTATGCTAAAACTAGGTTCACCGCAGTAATGCCAGAAGTCTGGTTATTTGCACTTGGAGGGCTCTTCATTTTTGTAACTCTGTTTCTACCAAAAGGCCTTGTCGGTTTCTTTTCCGATCTTAAAGAGAAAATGGAGAAGAAAGAGTGAGTCGTTTCAGTAAAATGTTTGAAGGATGGCGCGGGGAAAGGCAATGGAGCGCGTTTAGTCCAGAAATTAATTCAAGAGAGTTCATCGATCTGAGTCACGGTACATTGCTTTATCTGGAAAATATCACCGTGAGCTTTGATGGATTCAAAGCGCTGGACAAGCTGAATCTTTACATCGATAAAGGCGAATTGCGATGTATTATTGGAGCCAATGGTGCCGGGAAGACCACAATGATGGATGTAGTCACTGGGAAGCTAAGGCCAGATAGTGGTACTGCGTTTTTAGGACAAACTATAAACTTATTAAATATGAGTGAATCGGAAATCTCCGAAGTTGGCATTGGCCGCAAGTTTCAGAAGCCAACGGTGTTGGAAAATTTCTCGGTTTTTGACAACCTTGAATTATCTCTGCATTCCGATCGAAGTGTGAAAGCTTCTCTTTTAGCGAGACTCACTGGTGAGCAGAGAGATCGGATTGAAGAGGTCCTGGAAATCATCGGACTGCAAGCTGAAAAAGAGCGAACTGCTGGGAACTTATCTCATGGACAAAAACAATGGTTGGAAATAGGTATTTTGCTCATTCAGGATCCGTATTTATTGTTGGTAGATGAACCAGTTGCTGGAATGACCGTTCAGGAAACGGAACGAACTGCTGAGCTGTTAACTAGCTTGGCAGGCGAACGGTCTGTAGTGGTAGTAGAGCACGATATGGAGTTTGTTCGCTCCATTGCAAATATCGTCACTGTTTTACATCAAGGCAGTGTCCTGGCGGAGGGAACGATGAATGAGATTCAAGATGATCCAAAAGTAAAAGAAGTTTACCTCGGGAGTTCCGAAACAAGCTCGTGAGACTTAGATGTTAGCAATCAAGCAGTTAAATCATTCCTATGGCCAGAGCAGGGCGCTCTGGGATTTGGATTTCTCTGTCCCAGAAGGAACCATAACATGTGTGATGGGGAGGAATGGTGTCGGAAAAACGACTCTCGTTAAATGTATTCTCGGATTGGAACCAATCAATTCTGGTGAAATTACTTTAAGTGGGGAAGTCATCCACCATCTCAATACTGAAAACAGGGTCCGGCGAGGCATAGGGTATGTACCGCAGGGCAGAGAAATATTCTCAAGTTTGACAGTAGAAGAAAATTTGATTATTGCGCTCGGGGCCAGGCGCGATAAGTTGAAAAAAATTCCTGAAAGAGTTTACGAACTTTTCCCCGTACTTAAGGAGATGGGGAGTCGGCGTGGAGGTGATTTATCAGGAGGCCAACAACAGCAACTGGCTGTAGGGCGTGCTCTTGTCAGTGAGCCAGATTTGCTTATTCTTGATGAGCCTAATGAGGGCATCCAGCCCAATATAGTTCAGCAGATCGGGGAAGTGCTACTTCAACTCAATAAAGATGAAAAGCTAACTATCATCCTGGTGGAACAGAAACTGACCTTTGCCCGGCGCCTGGGGCAACTATTTTATTTGATGGACAAAGGTCGCTGTGTCGCGGAAGGAGATATGACATCTCTGGGTGATGAACTTATAGAGAAATATCTGGCGGTCTAGCAAAGCCGCGAAGAATCGGGATTACTCCCTATCACGCCAAATTAGTCTGACTAACCAAATACTACATACTATTTAGAGAGGTCATTTTGGAGTTTGATGGAATACCTAGCTGATGAGAAAGATATTGCTAACAAGGCTCGTAAGGATTCTGGTAGTAGTGGCACTCCAACAACGGAAGATAACCCTAGACAAATAGCGAACCGGGTGCAGAAATGACACTTCGACAAGCATTGGATTTTATTCGCTATTATGGAGGTGTCAGGCCACATATCATGCCAACTGATTGATGTTTTCGGTGTTGGTTGATTGAGTAAATATGAAATTTGGTAATAAGGAAATTCTCAGCCGAGGTCTAAGCAGTTAGTGACTGAGGTCCCATCAATCCACTGATTGCACGTACCCGATGACTTTCACTGTCAGTCACGTACACGATGCCATTGTATACACAGACCCCGTGGGGTCGGTTGGTTTTGCATCCCAAAGGATCGCCATCGGGTCCATCGCCTCGCTCACCGTTGCCCAGTACGGTATAGATCTTGCCAGTTGAGAGTGACATCCTCCGGATGACATGATTCTCGGTATCCACGATATAGAGCGAGTGATCCTCGCGTGAATACGCTATACCTTTTGGCCCGTTGAAGGTGGCGGAGATTGCTGGTCCACCATCACCGGTGTACCCCCTTTCCCCGGTCCCGGCTATACGATGCAGGCGGTTACCCTCGATATCCAGCTGATACACTGAATTACCTTCTCTCAAAACGAGATACGCATTACCATCAGGGTCAGTATCAATGGAGCGGGGGCCTAACAGCGGAGTGCCTTTTAAAGGGCCGTCGTTGGGTGTAGCAATGCGTTCGCCTGTACCGCCAATTGTGTCGATAAAACCGGTTTCTCGGCTGACAATACGTAAGCGTTGGTTGCCGATATCGCAGATCAGCAAGTTACCGCGGGAATCGAAAGCGATACTGTGGGGTTGCCTTAATTGGGCAAGAACCGCGATACCACCATCACCGGAAAACCCTGGTTTGCCATTGCCGGCGAGTGTTGTAACAACGCCGGATTGGCGGGCTATTCGATGTACGCAGTGGCTGTCGCGTTCGACGATGTAGAGATTGCCCTGTTCATCCCAGCGAATCTCGTGGGGTGCGGAGAACGGAGTATCCAGCGGTCGTCTCGATTCGGCTACAAATCCCTTCTGGCCGTTACCGGCTATTGTGGAAAGCATCCCACTTGCCAGGTCCAAGCGACGAATGCGGCCTGTATCTACCTCGCAGAAATAAAGAGCTCCATCCGGCCCTATGGCCAAACCATAAGGGTTGTTGACGGGCGCATTCGTGGCGGGAGTACCACCCGCACCTTCGTATTCATAACCAGCAATACCTGTTCCTGCTACAGTGATTACTTGCTTTCGCTGTGCCCAGGTCAGCGAAGGCAGGCCGGCCAAGCCGGCAGCGAAAGATGTCCGTAAAAATCGTCGTCTTGATATGTGAGCCATCTCCACGCCTCTTGTTATTGTTGTTTCCAGTTTCACGACTATACATCAATCTTGATCTGTCGTACGGCCGATTTGCACTGGCTATTGTGCCTGGATTGGGGTAAAAAAGGACCGACAACAAACGCAAATATTCAAGAGTTACAATACCTAGAAGTAATAGCAGGAGAAGATTATGTGCGATGAAGAAACCCAAAAAGAAGTAGAAGAGTACCTGCGTTGCCACCCAGAGATGACGCGTCGTGATTTTACCAAGCTGGCCACTGGCGTTAGCCTAGCCATGATGTTCCCACCGATAGCGAACGCTCAAGCTGTTTCAGAACGGGATGTGAATATCGAGACTCCCGACGGTGTTGCCGATTGCTATTTCGTCTACCCATCGATGGGCGCCCATGCCGCTGTACTGGTATGGCCCGACATTTTGGCATTGCGACCTGCTTTTCGCGAAATGGGCAAGCGTTTGGCGCGTTCTGGCTATGCAGTACTGACTGTGAATCCATTTTATCGTGACGCCCACGCGCCGGTAGTGGGTCGCGGTGCTAGCTTCGGTCAACCGGAAATCCGAAATCTCGTGTTACCAATGGCCCGCAATTTAAACGCTGAAACCCATTTTACCGATGCTCGCGCCTTCGTGGCCTGGCTGGACGACCAATCCGAGGTTGATACCAGCATGGGTATTGGCACAACTGGCTATTGCATGGGCGGCCCGATGGTCATGCGGACCGTCGCTGCGGTACCAGAACGCCTTGCGGCCGGGGCGACGTTCCATGGTGGCGGCTTGGCAACCAATGCGCCCGATAGCCCGCACCTATTGATTCCACAAACACGAGCCCAGGTTTTACACTGCATTGCAGAGAACGATGACAACAATGATCCGCAGGCTAAGGTAACCCTCAGGGAAGCATACAATGCGGCTGGCATTCCTGCCGAGATTGAAGTCTACGAGGATGCTATGCACGGCTGGTGTGCGATTGATTCACAGGTTTACCATGAAGCACAAGCAGAACGCGCTTGGGGTCGTCTACTCAACCTGTTTGAAAACGCGCTGGCGTGAAGTAATTAACTGAATCTAGCACAAATTACTACCGGCAAATTTAATAAAAAAGCTGGCTATTGCGTGTTTAGCTTATTAGTCCAGAAGATGTCGATATCTCCAAGGCTGTTATCCTGTCGGGTAGAGAACCAGGAAAACGTATCGTCACCGGGAGGCAAAGCTGGGCACATGTCCGCCGCGGCAGTGTTCACCTGAGGGCCAAGATTGCGAGCAGCCCCCCAGCTATTGGGACCTAGTTGCATGGCACCATAAATATCCGTACCGCCGTAGCCTCCTGGGCGGCTTGAGGTGAAGTACACCATGCCATCTTTGTCCTGGGTGAAATGGAATTCCTCAGTGGAGGTGTTGATATTTGGACCCTGGTTAATCGGATTTGTCCAATTGCCGCTTTCATCTTGCTTTGAGCAGTAAATATCCGAACCACCGAACCCGCCTCCACGCCGAGACGCAAAACACAGGGTATTGCCATCTTGCAGCACCGCTGGACAGTGTTCATCGCCTTCGGTAGTGCTGATGGGGAAGGGTACTAATTTAGGTTCAGTCCAAACGCCATTGTCTTTATGTGTGACAAAAAGGTCGTGGTTATTCAGTGGAGTCGTAGTGGCGAGTCTATCCGAACGGAAGTAGATAGTATTGCCATCAGCAGTAATCCACGGCTCCCGATCGTCGCCCTTACGTAGGGGGTTGATATCGGTATGAGGTGGCTGATTCACTGGGATACCCATATTAACGGGTGTGTTCCAGCTACCAGTTTCAGGACTGAACGTGGAAATGTAAAGATCCTTGGGATCTCCTTGTGCTACCGCCATATCCTGTCGGGCGCTGCAATAAACCATTGTACCGTCGTCGGCGAAAGATAATTCTCCCTCCGCCCACATTGTATTGATGGGCGCGCCGAAGTTGTGGACAGCAATATCAACCCAGCTTCGTTCTTGGGAGATTATCTGAGAGGACATCAGGGATAAGGGAAAAAAAACGAGCATACTTTTTAACATCATTTTGAATTTACCTTGGGAAGTCATGCAAAGCTCTCCTGTAACTCGATTCAAATTAGATAATGCCTTTATGCTAGCCGCGTGAAGTTACTCGGAAAGTCCACCAGCGATTAGCTCGCGGGGCATTGATCGGTGGAGCGGGGTTTCCCGGTCCGCCATGAATTTGCAATTTGGTAACCCGGGCCCGCCAAGCCCGATCCATCGTAGCTGAATCGGTTACACGATTCAGATAGACCGGGTACACAACGCCATCAAGACGCATAACACCGCGCTCATTTTCACCAACCCGGGCGGCCCAGTATTTCGTGTCGCAAACAGAACAGCTAAGGTACATCTCCCCTTCTGGAGTAGCCATGCAATTCAGATTAATAGAATGGGGCCGGATGCCATCGCAGATTTGAAGTTGGCACAATTCTACATCATTGGCGAAAGACCAATTGTTAACTTGCCCGTCTGAATCGTCACCGAAGAGAAATCCCCCAGGGGTTCTGTCACAAGGACAGATAGATGAGTACACTAGGAACCCGATCACACCGGCTGCCAAAACAGAGGCAATTGAACCGCCTAGGATTAGTTTGAGTTTTGAGTTGTCTTGTGTCGCTTGTTCTTCTGGCATGATGTCCTCTTTGCTTTTTCTTCTTAATTTATAACACTAGGTGTATTTCGAGTTTTTACTGTCTAAGGGACAGTCGGTAGTCTAACACCATCTCTTCTGTAAGGGTGGTCCCGAATCCAGGCTCATTCGGAGCAATTACGAAACCATTCTCCACTGAGCATGACATGGCTTCAAGAATTTCGGACCCTTCCGGAAAGCTTTCTGCCATGGTGCAACTGGAGGAAGTTAACGCAATCGGGAATCCCCAGGAACTTCCTCCACGGTGTGGAATTATCTCTAAACCAGCCGCCTCTACCAATTGAGAGATGCGCCTGCCGGCGGTTGTGCCTCCGCACCAGGTAATATCTGGTTGCAGGATCTCCGCAGATCCCAACTGAATAAGTAGGTTAAAACCATGATGGGTGTATTCGTGTTCACCACACGCAATACGTGTCCAACCATTGCCTTTGCTTCCGATGCGTTTAACCAGTTCGGCATAACCGAAAACATCGTCTGGAGAAAGTAATTCTTCCATGAAATATAGGTTGGCCGGTCTTAAATCCTCCGCCAATTGCACGGCCCACTCGACTGTACCGTCTCGGGAAACACAGTCTGTCATCAGCCGTGCGTCAGGGCCCAGTTCTTGCCGCGCTCCTAGCACGGAATCGACGTAAGCGGTCCTTGCTGCTGCTGTCATTCGTGGCCCCCCGTAGGTTGTAAGTTTAAAATTGCGCACTCCAGCAGCCTTGCCATCGCTTAAATTGCCGTTGGTCTGGTAGATTTCAAGGCGATCTCGGTCAGCACCGCCTAACAATTTATGTACGGGTAGGTCAGCATATTTGCCAGCGATGTCCCACAAGGCATTGTCCAATGCACTTAAAGCCATGACGAAAATACCTCGACGGCCATAGAAAACTCCAGAGGTGTACATTTGGTCCCAAAGTTGTTCGACATTGAGCGGGTTGGCACCGAGCAACAAGTGTTTCAAGTGACCATCTATAATTTCTACAGCAGCACTGCCACCGGCGCCCATTCCGAATCCGGTGACGCCTTGGTCGGTCTTGATTACCGCGATAATGGCCGAGGGTAGTTGTTCGAAGGGGCCACCGTATCGCCAGCGCCGCGTGTCATCATCAGAATCAAATGTTGGTGCATTTAACAAACCATCGGAACGTTGGTTTATGTAGATAGGATAGGCCTTAACTTCACGGATGCTTAGCACAGGTGACTGGGCCAAGAGCAATATGGGAGAAGATATAGCGACTCCTGCACTAGCAGCCAGGTAGGCTAAACTGCTCGCTTGGCCGAAAAATTGACGTCGGCTGGGCTGCTTGAGGTCCTTGTTTTGCTGCATGGGTATTACCTGCATCAACCGATTATTAAAACTCGCAGAATGGGAGGCGAAATTCAAGTCGGCAAAGATTACCGAAAGGCCTGTGATTCAAAGTGGGCTGGATTCTAGTGTAAAAAGTTGGCGGAGGATCCGGCGCCACTGGATGTACTGTTCTTCCATTGTACCGCTGAGTCCGTGCACTTGCTTGTTTAGTTCCAGAATGGCTGGTGCGATTTCGCGGTTGAAGCCGGAGGCAAGTTCCCGAAACTCCACTTCGTAAATTTTGCTCCAGCGAAACCGGTCGTAGCGTTGAATTAGAGTCAAATAACCCCTCGAAGAGCTATAGCGCGAAATATCGTAGGCTTCCCGTAAGGCGGCTTCATTTTGTGTAATCTGGTCGTAGGAATAACGTCGCCATATCACATAGGAGGGTTGCATGTCTTCATAAAGAGCTTGGTAGTATTCATCGACCGTGTCGATAAATAAATAATGACGCGCCCGCATGTCCTGGACACGCGCCATCATTGGATCATCTTTAGCAGGGAGGCTAACCAAACTTATTTGGCCACTTGCATTGGTGTAAAGGGTATGCTCAAAAGAGCTCGGTGACAGATCGGCGGCATAGACCATCTGTGATACGAGTCCTATATTCAAGAGTTCTTGCTCGCTGAGTCGAGTTCTCGCTGCGACAAGATCGTTGTTAATTTTATTGTAAAGATCCTGGAAGGGATCGGTGAAAGAATTGGGATCGAATCGATTGCCGGGAGTGTATCGAGTGGATTCCGGGAAGTCTTCGTCTATTGTTACGTCCGTGTTTGTTTTGTTCAACCACTCCCGTCCGGCATTGTCTTGTACTTTGATATGGATTTGCAATTCCTGCCCGTTGGATCTGAGCACAGAGCCCGACAATAATAAGTCCATAGATGGATCATCTTGTGGCAGTACCCTAACAGCCCCCCACTGATTTGCACTTATTAGGGTATTTCGTAACACGTATGGTAGATACTGGATTTCATTTTCCCGAATTGTGGCAAACTCCAGCCCACCATATCCTGGGGTTGATTCTTCCTCCAGCTTGTTCTCAAACACACGTATACCTATGTCTAGAAGGAATGGTTCTGTCAGTACCTCTGTTGAGTAATCAAGGCTGACTGTTCCAACCGGAGGTATAGTTGGTTCTATGGGAGAGGGGGCATCCTGAATGCAAGTGGCCAGCGCAAGGGCCTGAAACCCAAATACGCAACTTTTTAGTAACTTTATGATCAGATCTGAATAATTCACTTGTTCAATCCAGTGGCGTTCTCTGGCTACAGACTCGCCCGCGACTGATGGTTTGAATGCAATTGTACTCGTCGGGTGGGGCATCGTACTTGCTGTATGTTTGTCTCAAGTTAAAGGGAATACCGTTATCACTCTGAATGCTCGTGACCATCTGTAAAGACGAGCCATTGGCAGCAACGCTAAATTGATGGGTAATGTAGAGTTCTTCGGGAAGCGTTATTTCAAAAATCAGTTGTAGGCGATTCCATCCACAAAATTCTGAACCGTGAGGACTGGAAAAAGTTTGCGTCGGACCAGTTTCCATTCCGCATATCAGGGGAGCTTCGCCCTTTCTTTCGATTCGCACTTGATTGCGATCTTGAATGATTTCCATAGTGGTCTGACGGCTAATGTACTCGGCCACTCGAGCCAGATTGACAATATCCGATCTGCCACGGGATGAACCTAAGTTGATGTTGCCAATGGATACACGGGGACGGGACAGTGGCCTGATTCCAGCAGCTTGCGCTGCTGCCTGTTCTTGGCGCATACGCATTACGCGGTTTAGCTCGTCCTCCCAATTGTCGCTACGAGCAAAATCTTTTTCCCAGGAACCGGAAAAATTCAGGCGTACGGGCGTATCCAGGTCAAGCAGGGGGAGATCATCCTGAGCGTAGGAATTGGCACCAAGACACAGTAGAAAAATCGTTGTGAAGCCAGCGCATGCTAGGGGCTTAAATGGGAAGAAAGGAAAAACGTTATGTGTCATTGCTACAGAGTAAGTCATATCTGGTTTTTTAAATCATCTTATTTTTATATGCGGATCTCAGGGGTTGCACCCTAAAACCCAGTTTGAATGCTCCAATACCATCCTCTGTTAGTCAATATAGGAATCACACTGAATACCATGCCATCCATTGGACATTCTTGATAAGGGCTTTTATGCTCCATACGCAGAGAAATTCGCAAAGAAGGAGGTTTTCCCCAATGATAAATCAAAAGTTCTTTAAATCACTCCTGGCCTTAGTCTCCATATTGTTCCTCTCATTGCCGGCAACGGCCCAAAGGGACTTAAGCGGTGTTGATATTGTAGCTAATCACGTAGCTGGGTCTTTTTACTATTTACAGGGCGCAGGTGGCAATATCGGGTTGTCCATCGGTGAGGATGGTGTGGTCATGATTGATGATCAGTTTGCACCGTTGACTGATAAAATTCTGGGAGCAATACGCGAACTCAATGATGGTGAGATTCGCTTTGTGATCAACACCCACGTTCATCCGGATCATACTGGGGGCAATGAGAATCTAGGCAATATGGGTATCCTGATCCTGGCCCGAGATGAGGTGCGTGTCCGTCTCAGTGCGAGTCAACCGAAAGAAGCGCTCCCCGTGCTGACTTATAGTGACGCCATTACGATTCATCTTAACGGTGAGGAAGTATATGCCTTCCCGGTGGCACCAGCGCATACCGACGGTGACACCTTTATTCATTTCAAAAATTCTGACGTGATTCATGCCGGTGATGTATTCCGCACTACTGCATTCCCGGTAATTGACACAAATAACGGTGGTACATTGGATGGCACCTTGGAGGCTTTGGGGACTCTTGTTGGAAAGGCAGGTCCTGATACAAAAATAGTACCCGGGCACGGCGAAGTCTCTTCCCGAACGGATGTTATGGGATTTCGCGATATGATTCTGGATGTTAAGAGCAAAGTGGTCTCCATGGTGGAAAGAGGTCTGAACTATGAGGAGGTTGCTGAGGCTAATCCCACGTCAGCATATAATGCTAGATATGGGGATCCGGAGAGATTTCTGCGCGCAGTATATTCAGAGCTAGGCGGCATAGAGTAAAGTGTGATGCCCTGCAATCGCTCAGTGGAAACCCACGGAGAACTGGGTTACGAAATCATGCAGCACTTTGTGATTACAGTGGATTTTAATGAAAC
>JAKUTG010000130.1:0-6797 GCA_022447905.1 Pseudomonadales bacterium
CCGGCCAAGTGCTGGATTGCACCTGAAATACCCACAGCTATATACAGATCGGGAGCAACAATCTTTCCGGTCTGGCCCACTTGGTAATCATTAGGAACAAAGCCCGCGTCTACCGCAGCCCGCGAAGCCCCAATAGCTGCACCGAGTTTGTCGGCTACTTTTTCTAGTAATATGAAATTTTCTCCATTCTGCATACCACGGCCACCGGAAACAATATTAGATGCCGATGTAAGTTCGGGCCTTTCAGATTTTGATAGTTGTTCACTCACAAATATGGATGAATCTTGCTGTACCGTAAAACTTGTCGGTTCAATTATACCATTACCGGTAGCTTCGGCTTCGGAAAAAGCCGTTGTACGAACAGTTATCACCTTAATCAGATCCGAGGATTGTACGGTAGCCATTGCATTGCCGGCATAAATAGGGCGAACGAACGTATCGTTACTCAGCACTTCTACAATATCCGATATTTGTGCCACATCTAACAACGCTGCGACCCTAGGCAATAAATTTTTACCCGTAGTTGTGGCCGCAGCGAGAATATGAGAATAGTTTTTCCCAATGTCAGTAACCAGCGGGGCCACACTCTCTGCTAACTGGTATTCATAACACACATCGTCGGCAACGATAACTTTGGTAACTCCTGCTATTCGTGCAGCTTTGTCTGCCACACTTTGGCAGTCTTTACCCGCAACCAGAACTTCAATGTCTCCTTCTATTTCCTTTGCGGCCGTCACTGTGTTGAGCGAGGCAGGTTTAAGCGACTCATTGTCGTGTTCAGCTATAACTAAAATGGCCATATAATATTCCAGAATCCTGCTAGATAATTTTTGCTTCTGTACGCAACTTGTCGACGAGCTCTGCCACCGATTCTACCTTTATCCCTGCGGTTCTCTTAGCTGGCGGGGCAATGCTCAACGTCTTCAGACCGGAGTTTATTGCCACCCCAAGATCGGCCGGGGTTATGTGATCTGTAGGTTTATTTTTTGCCTTCATGATATTCGGTAAAGATGCATACCTAGGCTCGTTGAGTCGTAAATCTGTAGTCACAACAGCTGGCAGATCCAGAAGCACAGTCTGCTCGCCACCATCAACTTCTCGGCTTACTTCCATCTTGCCATCCTTAAGCTCTACGTTACACGCAAACGTGCCTTGAGGATAACCACACAAAGCGGCTAGCATCTGACCAACTTGGTTGTTATCGGTGTCAATTGAGAGCTTACCCAGGATAACGAGATCTATCTGTTCTTTATCAACGATGCTCTTTAATATTTTCGCAACAGACAGTGGCTCTACATGCTCTTCAGACTCTACCAGTATGCCTCGGTCGGCACCAAGTGCCAGCGCAGTCCGGATCTGTTCCTGGCAATTCCCTGGCCCAATAGATACGGCAATAATCTCGTCTGCAATACCAGCTTCTTTCAGGCGAATTGCTTCCTCTACTGCAATTTCGCAAAACGGATTTATCGCCATCTTGGCATTTGCCAAGTCGATCCCAGAATTATCGGACTTCACCCGAACTTTTATATTAGCGTCAACTACCCGCTTTACACCTACAAGAATTTTCATGGATTCCCTAATCCGTACACTGACAAACGAATAACTAAAGAAAGGTTTTAAGATTCAAGGACTAGTAGCCTAAAAAAGCGGCTAATAATGACGTTTTTGCCCAGTAAGGTCAACCAAGCACAAGCTCAGTTGTGTGCCTCTAGCCACATAGCTCAAAAAACTCACGATTGCTCCAAACACCGAAAAGCGGACCTTTGTGATTCCCATTCTCAACGCATAAATCCACTAGCCTGTAAAATACTGAACGGTTTATTAGGGCTGTGAGTCCGTTTCGGACATGGACTGTCGGGTGTGGTGTCTCACTTTCCAAATCGGTCTTCACAGAAACAGCATGTTTCCGGTCGACTACAAAAATATCCCCGGTATTTGTAGTAAAGGTAATAACTTGTTCACGGCCTGACCCACTAACATCCATCTGGTTCACAATAAAAGGGCAATCTTCAACCTTTATACGGACCTTCTCAACCGGGGTTACCAGGTAATAGTGTTGGTCATCATCAAGCCTTAGAATAGAGGCAAACAGGTTTACCATAGCCTGCCTCCTTATGGGCCGGCCCTCATGAATCCAGGAGCCATCTTTGGCAATAAGCATATCCATATCGCCACAGAAAGGGGGATTCCAAAGATGAACCGGGGCTGGTCCTCGCTGCTTTATGCGAGAAACAAGCGAAAACGGGTCTATTACAGATTTTTCGCTACGAGATTTGGAAGAAGATTCTGAAATAAGGTTTTCCCCCTCGTTTCCAGGCATGCATACGGAAACCTTCCTATCTGCATCTAAATTGGTCGAGTAACTCCCGTTTTACGTGCCACTACGCGTCCTATTATTAGTGGCGATAAACGGCACAATGGTACACTCACTATCAAAGGCGAATTTAAATTATGCCAGAACTTATATCTAAATCAGGATTTGCCGATCTATTTGTATATGATATCCCATTACTAGACGTTCGTTCTCCCAATGAGTTTAACCGTGGCGCTTTCCCAAATGCTACTAATTTACCGTTGCTGACTGATAATGAACGAGTCGCAATTGGTATTCGTTATAAGAATTCAGGCCAGAAAGCTGCCATTGCATTGGGCTATGAGCTGGTCAACACAGGCGAAAAACAAACTCGGTTAGCAAATTGGCAAAATTATCTGGTTGAAAACCCAACCGCCCTACTTTACTGCTTTCGTGGCGGGTTACGTTCCTCCATTGTTCAGCAGTGGCTCGACGAAGCTGGTTTTTCTATAGCCCGAATAGATGGCGGTTACAAAGCTATGCGGCGCTTCCTTATCGGCACTATTGATAAAGTCGCAAATCCGGACAATATTATTATCCTTGCTGGGAAAGCTGGCAGCGGCAAAACGCATCTTCTTAACAAGCTTCGTTATAGCGTTGACCTGGAAGGTTGTGCTCGACATCGTGGCTCTGCATTTGGCGGGCGGGTGGAGCCACAGCCAACCCCCGTTAATTTTGAAAATTACATATCGATTGAATTTCTAAAATTAACTTTCCCAAAACCCAACAAGTTATTTTTAGAAGATGAAAGCCGTTCTATCGGAACTGTATCCATTCCAAATAGCTTGTATAAAGCCATGAATGAAGCACCACTAGCCTATATCGAGGAATCATTAGACTCCAGGATAGAGACCATACTGAATGATTACATTATTTCGAATTATCTTGAATATGAACAATCCGCTCCAACGGACGCTAAGAATCAATTCACAAAATCGTTACTAGCTAGTCTGGACCGGATACGACGCAGATTAGGGGATGAAAGCTACAGCCATCTACGAAGGATCATGATAAAAGCTTTAGCGAGCAAAACTAATGAAGAGGCCCACCCTTTTCATTCCGAATGGATTCGTTATCTTCTTAAGAGTTATTACGATCCTATGTATGAATATCAGTTGGATAAAAAACTACGCCGTATAATTTTTCGCGGTGATAAAAATGAGTTCTTAGGATGGGTAAAACAAATGGAAAAGGACAAATAAATTCTGTGCCAATATCTCGTTTCCAAATAGATTCACTGCTCAGCGCGTTTGACCAAGACCAAACCCTATTAACGCCAAACCACCGTAGCGCAAAAGTAATCATGCAGGCCTATGCCAATAAAAAGAAGATTGGCGAGGTTTGGTCGCGGCCTCAGGTATTCGCTATAGATATCTGGCTACAGCAGCTCTGGACCAAATTATCAATCAACGGTATCGAACCATTCTGTAAGCTACAAATACTTGACAGCTTCAGTGAGCAATGCGTCTGGACAGAGCAATTAAAAGCCAGTGCCGAAAGGTACCCGCTGCTCAACATACAGGAAACCGCAGCGGCGGTTTCACATAGTTACCATATTTATAATCAATGGTTTCTATGTGAAAAATTAAAGCCCGGGGATTTCAAGTATTCGCAGAATTTTTCTGCTTTTCTATATTGGTCGCAACGCTATAAATCTTTCCTAGAAAAACATGAATTAATTGGACTATCTGATGCAATATTGATTCTTATACCTAGTCTCCATGAACTTGTCCGATTCCTTCCTTCACGTGTGTTACTAGTTAACTTTAACGATCCACCTCCACTCTACGACAGGTTAATTGGAACCTTGGAAGACGTCCTCGAACTGAGTTATCACTTACGGAATACTCCTGACGTATCGTCTGAAACAACACCTAATGAGTGGCAACCGAATCTTAACAGCGTAAAACGACTACAATTTCCTAACTTGGACACCGAGATTCGTGCCTGCGTCAGATATTCACTTGAACGCGTCAGAGTGAACGAAATCGAACATGTAGGTATCATTATCGATCATGAAAAAGAGCACGACTTTCTTTTTTGGAAGGAGTTTAACAGGCAGACAAGCCATAGGAATAACGACCTTTCTCCAACCAAAGCCCAATACTTTAATACCTTCAGTAGTGCGCAATCACTAGCAGATGTAAAATCTATAGAGCTCGCGCTTAGCTTCCTTGAATTAAACCAGACTCGAATAGAAACACAGAAATTCTGTCATTTACTACAGTGCCACCAATTCGCCTTAGAAGACAAAGAACTATCAGCTCGAATTAGCCTTGAATTGCTCCTACGTAATAACTTTTCTAGCACCACACGATTAGGACATCTCCAATCGGTAATGCAAAGAGAAGGAAAGCCTTACTATTGCCCCCACCTATCCACCCTGTTAACCAAGTTTTCGGAACTCTCTCGGCGCCCCAGGGACTTTTTGCCGCTAAGCACCTGGGCAGAACTTTTTACTCGACAGTTGGAACTCATAGGTTGGCCGCGCTTTGAATCAGAAGATTATTTGCAATGGCAGAAATCTCTTCATCAACTTAGCAGCACTTCGTCCATTGTGGGAGAACTCGATATTACCGGCGCTTTGCGTCAGCTTAGATCATTGCTTTACCAGACCCCTCGACGAATCGTATTTAACGACGGACTACAAATATCGTTGGTCAGCCTCGATGAAGCCTTGGATTTCGATTTCGACTCCCTTTGGTTAATATCTGCAGATGATCAACGATTGCCCTGCAGTGTAAGCCCTGATACTTTTCTGCCACTCTCAATACAACAAGAATACGGCATGCCTCGCAGTAGCTATAAGTTGCAGCTAGAGCAAGCTAATTTAATCTTGACCAGACTGCAGCGAAACACGCATGAATTTATTCTTAGCCATCACAAATATGAGGGCGATCTTGAAATTCGGCCGAGCCCCCTTTCCCGCTCTATAGCTCTCTCTCCGATATCTGATATTGGTAGCACAAACAACCTTACAAACCCATTAAACCCAGTCGAATTCGAGTACGTTCGGGAGCCATTATGGTTACCATTAACCAATATAATAAGGACTGGAGGCACAAGCTTGCTCTCCAATCAATCCAACTGCCCTTTTAAGGCGTTTGCAACCCACCGATTAGGAGCTCAAAAGTTACCAAATCTACAGCCCGGTCTGAATGCAATGGATCGTGGGAGCGCGCTGCACCTGGCTCTTGAGAAACTAAGCACCAAACTTAACCATCAGGAAAAAATACTCGAAAGCTCAGTGGCCATAAGACAAAAGTTTATTGATGAGAGTATAGAGCCAGCTATCGAGCAAATGCATAAGCAACATCCAGACGTTATGACCCCAACTTTTTCGAATTTGGAAAGAATCCGTCTCTCTAACTTGTTAAACAGTTTTCTCGAATTTGAACTAAGTCGATCTCCTTTTCTGGTCCATGGAACAGAACAACAAATAACATGGGATCACTCTCTGCTTTCACTTAATTTCAGAGTTGATCGGATTGACAAACTAAACGATGGCTCCCTAGTACTGATTGATTACAAATCGGGGAAAAAATCTTCTTACCGCTGGTTCGACGACAGACCCGACGATCTCCAATTGCCACTTTATCAATTAGCCATCGGGTCAAACATTGCTCATATTAGCGGCGCATTTGTTTATCAAGTGAATATTGAAGAAGTCACTTTAGCGGGAGCTACAGATAAAGAGGACCTTCACCCGGATATTAAGCCCCTAGCACAAGTACGTTTATTCGACGGCACTTGGGCTGACTTGCAGGAGCGATGGAATGTTATTGTTCTCGCCATGGCCGCGGAGTTCGAGAAAGGGTTACTCGCTGTAGCTCCTACACGGGGCAGTCAAACCTGTCAGTACTGCGACTTGTCTTCTTTATGTCGTATAAATGACCAAAAGAACCTGCTAGACAAACAGGATGAGCTTACGCCGTGAAAATACCTATAGATGCACCAGCACGCTTACAAGCTCAGGACATTACGTCCTCATATGCTGTGCAGGCTCCCGCCGGCTCGGGTAAAACCGAATTACTAAGTCTCCGGTTTCTCCACCTCCTCGCTATTTGCGAAAAACCGGAAGAAGTATTAGCCATTACCTTCACACGTAAAGCAGCAAACGAGATGGCCAATCGAATTTTAAACACTCTGGATACTGCAGCAAAATTGCAGACCAAGCCAAAATTCGGAACAAAACTTGAAGAGGAGCGATTTTCGGCTGCCATTAAAGTACTTGAAAAAGATGCCCGATTGGGGTGGGATCTTCTCAAATCCCCGACCCGCCTTAGAATCCAGACAATAGACAGCTTCTGTCTATACCTTGCCAGCAGATTGCCTGTTCGATCCGGCTTCGGGGCAAACATACACATAAGCGATCGACCTGAAGAATATTACCAGCACGCAATCGACAGCTTTCTTAATTTGCTTAACAAAGATCTACCAGTTT
>JAKUTG010000131.1:0-6681 GCA_022447905.1 Pseudomonadales bacterium
AGGATGGATTCCAAAATTAACTTCTGCACCATTTTGCTCTAGTAATTCGCTCAATTCTTTGACGACATGCTGTGCCTGGGCAACCGCCATACCATACCCGGGAATAATTGCAACATTGGAAGCCGCTTCTAGTACGTAATATCCATCTTCAACTGAAATTGGTTTAATTTCGCCTTCAACCTCCGAGCTACTATCACTGGCACTTCCAAAGCCACTAAACAGAACATTCCTGAGTGAACGATTCATCGCCTTACACATGATCTGAGTGAGAATGATGCCGGAAGCCCCAACCAGTGAACCGGCGACGATGAGAATATTATTATTGATGGCAAAGCCAGCAGCGCAGGCGGCCAGGCCAGAGTATGAATTTAGTAGAGATATAACTACTGGCATGTCCGCGCCACCAATGGGAATAACTGCCATCACACCGAAGAGTAGGGAAAGAGTCACTACTAAAAAAAGCCATTGTGTATTGCCTGGTTCTAGGCAAAACATTGTCGCACTGGCAAAGATCCCCAGCACAAGCAAGCTGTTAACTATTTGCTGACCGCGGAATATTACTGCGCCACTGCTTAAGGTCTCACTGAGTTTGCCGTATGCAATCAATGAACCCGTAAAGGTTAAGCCCCCAATAAGGATGGAGAGCACGATACTTACGAGAGTGAATGTGCTGGGATTAGTGCTAAGTGCAGCTGCACCAACTAACAAACTGGCCAGACCACCAAAACCGTTAAACAATGCGACCATTTCGGGCATAGCGGTCATCTTCACTTGTCGAGCCACCAAACCACCAGTAGCACCACCAATGATAAAACCTAACAGTATCCACTGATATTCCACGATTCCTTGATCAAGCAAGGCGGACACTATGGCCAACAACATAGCAATTGCTGACATCATGTTGCCACGACGCGCGGAGTCGGCAGAGCCCAGTAATTTAAGGCCATAAATAAACATAGCCGCGGCTACAACATAAGCTAACTGAATAGCCAATTCCGACGAGGCCATAATCAGTCTCCCCGCTTCTTAAACATTGCTAACATCCGGTCAGTCACTAAATAACCTCCGATCACATTAATTGACGCGAACGCTACTGCGGCAGTACTAAGCCAATTGGCAACGTCTTGTTGTCCCGTGCCTGCCAAACCGATAGCTCCGACAATAGTGATACCCGAGATAGCATTGGCGCCAGACATCAGAGGCGTGTGCAGCGTCGCTGGAACTTTATTGATCAGTTCAAATCCTAAAAAAATTGCCAACATTAATATAAATGTCAGGAATACGGCTTCCATATCAGTTACTCCCTTGTAGGATTTCTTTGATAGTTTCATTGGTTACTTCACCACCATGAGTAATGATGCAGCCTGGCAAAATATCGTGTTCAAAATTAATATTGAAGGTAGCAGAGGTTTTATCCCAGTTATCCTCAATTAAATTAAAAAGGTTGGACGAATACATTTGACTCGCGTCTCGACTGACTTCGTTAGGTAGGTTTCCCTTGCCTACAACGGTGACACCGTTGATCAGAACTGTCTCATTAGGGACTGAACCCTCTACATTACCACCAGTTTCGGCGGCCATATCTACTACCACTGATCCTGTTTGCATACCTTCAACCATATCTCGTGTGACAATTACTGGCGGTTTGCGTCCGAATACTTGCGCGGTTGTGATCAACACATCAGATTCGGCAATAACGGCTTTTTGGGCTTCGCGTTGCATCTGAATTTGCTCCGCGGTCAATTCCTTGGCGTAGCCATCCACTGTCTGGCCAGTTTCACCAAGATCAATGTCAAGGAAATTAGCTCCCAGACTTTTCACCTGTTCAGCAACTACAGGTCGCGTATCAAAAGCTGTTACTTTTGCTCCCAAGCGCTTTGCAGTAGCGATGGCTTGAAGTCCTGCAACGCCGGCGCCGATAATGAATACTTTGGCGGGCTTAAGCGTGCCAGCTGGTGTCATCATCATTGGGAAAATCCGCGGCAGATGCGCTGCAGCCTGCAACACCATCACGTAGCCTGCCAGGTTGGCCTGTGAGCTCAAAGCATCCATCTTCTGGCTACGAGTACTGCGGGGAATCATCTCCATACTAAGGGAGGTAACACCTCGTTCCTTAAGGGCTTGGACCAATTCTTGCTCGTTAAATGGATCGAGATAGCTGATGTGAATACAGCCCGATTTCATCAAGGCTACTTCTGAAAGATCGGGCTTGCGTAATCTTAGTAAGATATCGGAATTGCTAAACAGCGAAGTGCGGTCCGGACTAATGCTGGCTCCAGCCTCGGTGTATTCTTTATCTCTGAACCCCGAGCCTAAACCCAAGCCTCCCTCGATTACTACTTCAGCGCCCAAATGGCACAGTTTTTTTACGGTATCGGGAATGATAGGCACCCGGTTTTCTCCCGGATGAGTTTCCTTGGGAATACCTATTTGCATACTAAGAAACCTCTAATACTCAGATTCGTACGGAGCGCGAAGTATATAACGATGGTGAGTGAGATCAAGTTGCGCGAATTTCTTGGGGATGTGGGTTCTTGCGAGGTATAGATTTTGGTAGAATGCCGTCCCCCTCAAGTTTTTCGGGCCTGTCTAATGGGCTGATTTTCAGGAATTATTGATGAATGCTGCGGAACAAGGCCGTCACATTAGCCTGTTGGATACCACGTTACGTGATGGTGAACAAACCCAAGGAGTCTCTTTCTCGCCTAACGAGAAGGTGAGCATAGCCCGTGCACTGTTGCTATCATTAAAAGTGGATCGTATTGAAGTTGCCTCTGCCTGTGTCTCCGATGGTGAAAAAGAGGCTGTTTCCCGAATTACCGAATGGGCAGCTTCTGAGGGATTATCAGAGCGCGTCGAAGTACTCGGGTTTGTTGATTACAAGCGCAGTACAGACTGGATAGTCAGTGCCGGTGGCAAAGTGATCAATTTGCTGACAAAGGGCAGCGAAAAGCATTGTAGAGAGCAGTTGGGTAAGGACCTCAACTCCCATCTTGATGATATTGTGCGGACCGTTGAATATGCCAAAGAATGTGATCTCAAAGTCAATATGTACCTCGAAGACTGGTCAAGTGGCTACAGAGACAGTCAGGATTATGTATTTGGTCTGATAGAAGGCACCAAGGATTTAGGGATATCCCATTATTTATTGCCGGATACCCTAGGTTTGTTGTCTCCACCGGAAGTGTCAGAGGCTATCACCACGATGCTTGAACATTTTCCAAACCAAGAATTCGATTTTCACCCGCACAATGATTATGGGTTGGCGACTGCCAATGTGCTGGCAGCGGTAAGTGCCGGTATTAATACCATTCACTGCACGGTCAACTGCCTGGGCGAGCGAGCTGGTAACGCTTCACTGGCTGAAGTGGTTGTAGCGCTCAGAGATAAAAGTGGTATGCAATTATCCATCGATGAATCACGCATCGCCATGTTGAGCAAAATGGTAGAAAATTTTTCCGGGAAATGGATAGCTGCTAACACACCTATTGTTGGTGCGGACGTATTTACTCAGACAGCCGGCATTCATGCTGACGGTGATTTGAAAGGCGATCTTTACATTACTATGCTCGGCCCTGAGCGATTCGATCGCAAACGCACCTATGCACTTGGAAAGATGAGTGGAAAAGCCTCTATTATCAATAATCTCGAGGAACTCGGTATAACCTTGGCCAAAGATGATCTTGCCAAGGTATTAGAAAGGGTAGTGGAGCTTGGTGATTCCAAGCATGTTCTCACCTCGGAGGATCTGCCCTTTATTATCGCTGACGTAATGGAGAGTAAAGAGCATCGACACATTGAATTACTCAACTGTTATATCAATACAGGTCTAGATGTGGGTAGTACCGCCAGCGTGAGGGTGGCGATGGAAGACGATGAATTTCAAGGCTCTGGTTCAGGTAATGGTGGCTTCGACGCATTTATGGACGCGATAGAGGGGATCCTCAAAGTGAAGGACTTCGTTATGCCTGCCTTGATAGATTACGAGGTACACATCCCTAGGGGTGGAAAGACAGACGCGCTAACCGAATGTATCATCACCTGGGAATCCGATGAACGAACTTTCAAGACGCGTGGTGTGGATTCCAACCAGGTACTAGCCGCAGTCAAAGCAACGTTTCGTATGTTGAACATTCGACTGCACGCACTTAGCGTCTGAAAAATTAATATCCGGGTTTGTCGAAAGGGTTTCGGGAAGTCATCCTCTTACAATAGTGATTATTCAGAGAAATCTGATCGCTCGGCCTTGGTTTTAAAAAAAGTGCTAAGTCCTAATGGCTACTCATAGCACTTTTCGCAAATTGGAGTCGGTTAGTTTTTTACTAGTTCCTTGGCGACAAGATCTCCAAACTCGTTGGTTTTGATCATCTTTATACCGGAACCTGGGGTAGAAAGGTCGGCTGTGGTGTAGCCTTGGGCAAATACGCTTTGCATGGCTTGCCAGATGTTTCGCGCTTCCTGGGCCATGTTAAAACTCATTTCCAACATCATTGCAACGGAACCGATCATGGAGTAAGGATTGGCAATCCCTTGACCTGCAATGTTTGGTGCTGAACCATGGGAAGGTTCGTAGTAAGCCTTTTCTGGGCCTACACAGGCTGAGGGCATTAAACCGAGTGATCCCAGTATACCGCCACCTTGGTCACTTAGAATATCCCCGAACATGTTTTCCATTACCATAACGTTGAACTGTCGTGGGTTAAGGCAAAGATAAGTTGCTGCTGCATCCACTAGAATATGCTCAACCTCTACGTCAGGATAGTCGATACCAACTTCACCAACGATCTCGTTCCACAGTACACTGGACTTCAATACATTGCTTTTATGAATATTGTGTAGCACTTTCTTGCGCTTTTGCGCGGTATCAAATGCAACTTTTGCAATACGGGCGATTTGGTCTTCATCATATTCTAGGGTTTCGTGGACATAACGTTTGCCCTCGTCATTAGTGCCCACTTCCTTGTTACCGAAGTAGAGCCCCCCAACCAGTTCGCGAATAATAATCAAGTCGATTCCATCGCCAATTATTTCGGGTTTTAAGGGAGAGAAATGTGCCATGCCTTTCGGCAAGTAGACAGGTCGAAAATTCGCAAATGTATCGTATCGCCGCCTTAAAGGTAATAAAGCGCCTCTTTCCGGTTGCATATCTACAGGTATTTTCTTTGATTCTTTATGGTTTAGCCCAATAGGGCCTTTCAAAATGGCATCGGCTTCATCGCAAAGAGTCTTTGTTTCATCCGGAAATGAATGGCCATGGCTGAAATAGGCGTTGGCGCCGAAGGCTCCAGGCAAAAGTTCAAATGTGATATTGTTCCGAATTCCCACCAGTTTCAGAATTTTTATCGCTTCGGCCATGATTTCTGGACCGATACCATCACCGTCAAGCAATGCAATTTTGTATGAAGCCATGCTGTTCCTTGAGTCTTTGATTAGTGGCCTGAAAATAGCCGCGTAATTTACCACGCAGAGGTTAGAGTTAACAGATAGCAAGTCCGTTTGGGATAGATTTTGGCAAAATTCTAATTCCTGACTTGGCCAAAAAACAGCGTTTTTTGCCAACTTTTTTCTGAAGCATAAAAAAAGGAGCCCGGAGGCTCTTCTTTTGGGTTGTTCATCGTTATATGCCTGGATTTGTCTCTTAAGTGCCTCGCCGACTGTTCCTCGAATGGATCAGCAAGCCTCTCGATATTCGTCGAATCAGGCGGAAAGAGCTTTTATTCGTTCTATCCACAGGGACAAGCGAGTAGTGCATCAAGTAAACTGATTTGACTCAGGCTTCTGCTATTGCCTTCTTAATCACGAAACTCAAAGGCGCACTTATGAAAGGCTCGCACTACCGGTTGCTATTCCTATCTGCTCTCCGCGGGATTCAGGTATTGAGGACAGTAGTAGGTGGCAATACGGTTCACCAGCGCTGAAGTCAGCAAGGGCACCTCTGAATTAAACCGGCAGATTATCATGATTTCTAAAAAGGCATTACTGACCCGACGTTCCCTTCTCAGGCAGCTGATTATTGGCTCCACTTCTGCCCTGAGTTTGCCACTAATTGGTTGTGGCGCAGCGGGGGTAACGGCAGCCCCTGTCTGGTTGGGTATGGACCAGCAGGAGCTAGATGATGCGTATTCCCAGTTCCTCTACGCGCCAAATATCGGTCAAATAATCGATCGCTGGGAAAGCAACAGTACTCTGGCACGAAGTCGGCTCGGTGATCCCCTGCGATTTAACTATGGTGCTGCAACAATCGAGTCACTGTCTGTATATCCGGCGAGCCAGGCCAATGCGCCGATACATATCTTTATTCACGGTGGCGCATGGCAGGAGGGTAGTGCGGAACTTTACGGGTTTCCGGCCGAACTTTTCATCAACGCCGGCGTCCATTATGTGGTGCCGGACTTCAGCTGGATACAAGACGTTGGCGATAGTCTCTATCCACTGGTGGATCAACTACGGAGCGCAATTAAATGGGTCTATCAAAACGCCGCAAGATTCGGCGGCAATCCTGATCGAATCTATCTTTCCGGTCACTCATCCGGTGCACACCTGGCTGGGGTTATGCTGACAACGGATTGGCAGAAGCAAAGGCTGCCGGCGGATGTCATCAAGGGCGGGCTCTGCTGTAGCGGCATGTTCGATTTGCGACCCGTGCGCCTGTCTTCGCGTGGAGATTTCATTAAATTTACC
>JAKUTG010000132.1:0-6653 GCA_022447905.1 Pseudomonadales bacterium
ATAGAAATATCTTTTTCATGTTCATTCTCCTAAATGTTCACAGAACTATCATATCGTACGAGCAGATTAGTAATACATAGATAGCAGGAGTCCCATCTGGTGAAAGGGGGTGGTGCCCCTGGGGTAGGGTCTGGTAAGTAGCGGATATAGAAAACTAGGGGTGGGAGTCAAACACTAGGGTGACAAAAACATTTGGGGGTACTTTTGGGGGTACTTCTTCGTAGTTAAAAACCAAACCTAATAAATAACAATAGGTTAGTAGGGGTATTCAGGCGACGCCGTCCCGACCAATTTCCTATCCATACTAGTCCAATAACGTCCCATAATCCCTGGCAAACAAATGGGAAGCTATTGTCTTTAAATCGCTGGGCAAGTTATAAAGAGTTCTTTTTGGGGCACTAATTAAACCAAGTGGAGGTCGATATCATGATAAAAATTATTGTAGCTGGGATTTTGCTGGTACTAGGGGTGACTGCCTCAGCCAACCCATCTGAGGAAATTAAGAGAACAATTGAAGAACACTACGGCTACATAAATGCCGCTGATTATGCGGGTGCATCTGCTCACCACAGAAGCGACTTTACTATGTACTTCCCTGATGGCGGTCCCTTGTGGGAATCCGATTACGAGTCTGTCGCAAACCGAATGAAGGCGACTCCGAATTTTCCGGAGAGTATGAATCTCTTGATGAGTAATTACGACGCCGTGACCTACGATGATTGGGCAATTGTCACATTTTATTTGTCGGGCACTCACACAAGAAACGGCAAGGCACACAATGTAGTGAATCGCGTGAGTGCAGTTTGGATCAAAGAAGAAGGAAAATGGCTCGAGGCCCACCATCACGAAAGCCCTCTTTTGCCGAACTAGAGAATTGGCGATTCCGGAGTCGATTTGCTGAGCCCGCACGCTGAAAAAATAGGCGTTTTTGTGGATGTCCAGAATATCTACTACACAACAAGGGATGCCTTTGGGAGGTCCTTTAATTACCGCGCGTTATGGCAAATTCTCTCGCTTAAGGGGGACATCGTTGTAGCGAATGCGTATGCCACGGATCGCAGCGATGAAAGCCAAAGAAAATTTCAGAGTGCCCTCCGTCATATTGGATTCAGTATCCGACTGAAACCCTATATTCAGCGGGCTGATGGATCTGCTAAGGGTGATTGGGATGTCGGTATTACGGTGGATGTGCTGCAAAACTCTCCCTCGCTAGATAGAATCTTCCTCCTGTCTGGTGACGGAGATTTCGATCTTTTAGTGGAGGCAGTGCAAACTAAGCATGGGGTGCCCGTGGAAGTTTACGGCGTTCCCGCATTAACAGCTGATTCGCTGAAGCGAGTGGTATCTTGTTTCCATCCTATTACTGAATCGCTGTTAATTTAGCTGATCTCGGGGCGAGATTATGAGCGAAGAGAAAGATGAAAAAGATGGGTATGTCTTAGCAGCCGATTATGCTGAACAAAAAAATATGCCAGTTGAAGAGGTTATTGGTGCGATAGGGATGGAGCACATAGCTGGACGTGTTATCGATGGAAAATGGTATGTGAATGTGGAAGGCGAAGAAAGGAGAGAGGGTCATCAACTACAGTAGAAACAACAAATATGAAAAAATTTACCGAAATGGCTGTAGGAGAATACGGCCAAATGACTGAAGAAGAAAAAAGAGCTTCTCTAATTGAAGTACTAAGTTCAATGAATCCAGACACCAAAGAAGAGATGGGAAAATTGTTTTCAGAACGATCACTTGAGGAGCTTGAAAGGTTTGTAAAAAATCTGGTCACCTCTCCCTTATTTGACCAAATAGCTAAGGAAAATTAGAAGAGGAAACTATCGTGTATTCATTAATTGGTGTTGGCGCTTTGGTTGTGAGTGTGCTGGTAGCATCGCATTGGTTTCGAGCTGTCAATAGGGTGGCATTGCCGAGAAATAGGGGCGGCCATCTTCTGATTTTAGCATTGGCTGCGATGTTTGGATTGCTGGCGATTACTCAGGGCGCTAATTGGGCTGGTGCCATTTGTGGAGGGATTTCTATTGTAATAGGCGTATTCTTTATTTTCACCGTGGCTATCGGTGCGCAGAAGACTTCAGACCAAGCGATAGCCGTAGGAGCTCAGCTACCGGTATTTGGCGCGACCGATGAGAATAATGAATCCTTTGATTCTATTGAATTGGCGGGAACTCCTGTCCTGATTAAATTTTTTCGTGCTCACTGGTGACCCTACTGTGTCGCCGAGTTGCGGCGATGGGAAGAGCTCCGACCTGAATTCGATAAACGTAATGTTCGTATTTTGACGTTGTCTACTGACACTGTCAGTGAACTCGTGGCAGGACGAAAAAAGCACGGTCTTGGAGGTTTGATGCTATCAGATCGCGATTTGTCAGTGACAGATCTTTTTGGATTAAGAAATTTGGGGATTCACTCTGGGATGCCTGGAGGCGCTAAAGCCTTGCCTGTCCCAACCTCTATTTTGGCAGATGCTAATGGCAAGGTGGTCTGGATGGACCAATCCGAAAATTATCAGCAACGCTCTGAGCCAGGTTTTGTCCTGAACGCTTTGCAAGAACATTTTGGTTAGTAAAGTCACTAAAAACAAGAACTTTGTAACTACTGATTCCTTATAAATCAATAGTTTATATCGATGTAACTACTCCCACTCAATAGTAGACATGAGATAAACTTCTTTAAATAAAATCATTTACAATACCTATTTCCTTACTATGTAGTAAGTATGTAGTTGAAGAATTGTCGACCGAAAGGCATATCCATCTCTAACTTCTAAAATCCAATTCCAATTTCTTTTCAAAATAGCTTTTAAGTATGGGGTTGGCAACTGTAATTATTAGGGGAGATGACACGATTGAACCAACCGGTCGCCTTATAGAGGCGGCACGTCCTGATTAGTTATTGGTCTACCTGCCACCGAAACCAATGCCTTGCTGTAATCAACCATGAAATACCCATTTTCCAGCCACACTGCGTCAGGTCTGGTTTTGACTATCTCTTGAGCTATCACACCAACTCCCAAACACTTACCAAAACTACTGTAGTTTTACTCTGACCCTGATTATTCTTCCGCAATACGCCCTGGCTCTCTGGAGTCGGCTGCCTCTACATCATTAAGACTGTCTCCCAACTTTTCCCGTATCGAATCCGCTTCTAACATCAGGTCGGCTACGATATCAGCGTGTAGGTTTACTACATTGAACTGTTCAGAAATATCCGTAGACAAGTCATACAATTCAAGTTCAGTGCTGACATCATAGTTGTACCTTCCAGGCTTACCATCTCCACCTGGTAATTGGCCTTCCATAGTTCTATAGCCGTGCGGAAAATGTAATTTCCAGTTGCCGCTCCGCAGAGCATGCAACTCATTTTGGTTATAGTAAAAATAATAAGCCTCTTGTACAGACTCGTTACTCTCCCCACTCATCAGTGACCAGATAGACTTTCCATCGATGGGATGCTCGGGTAAATTTGCATCAAGTAAGTGTGCGAGTGTGGGGAAAATATCAATCGTCATTGCAGGCGTAGTGACAACCGAGCTCGAAGGAATTCTATCTGGCCATCGCGCGATAAAAGGAACTCTCACCCCTCCCTCCCACGCGGTTCCCTTGCCCTCGCGCAGCGGCCCGGCGGAGCCTGCATGATTGCCGTAGCTTAGCCATGGACCATTGTCAGAGATGAACATCACCAAGGTGTTGTCATCTACTCCCAAGCTTTCGAGCGTTGCCAAAACCTGGCCTACCGACCAATCAATTTCCCTGATCACATCGGCATAGAGTCCAGCTCCACTTACCCCTTCTCGTTCTGCCGATACAGAGAGTGGTACATGGGGCATCGGGTGCGCCAGGTAGAGAAAGAAAGGTTTTTCTGCGGCTACCGCTTGCTCCATGAATCCAATGGAACGCTGGGTAAAATCGGTGGTGAAACGGCTTTGGTCAGTATTTATGCCTACGATCTCTTCACCGTCGTAAGTTGGCAAGTCAGGCCAATATTCCGGGTTCTCCGGATGATACGGCCACATGTCGTTGGAATGAGGAATTCCGTAGAAGTAGTCGAATCCATGTCTTGTTGGGTGAAATTGAGCCTGACTGCCTAGATGCCACTTGCCGAATAAGGCAGTGGAATAGTTATGACCCTTAAAGAGTTCGGCCAATGTAATTTCCTGGTCATGGATGCCGTGCTGCGACGCTGGACCAAGCGCGCCATGGATGCCAATGCGATTAGGATAACTGCCGGTGAGCAGTGCCGCTCTTGAAGCCGAGCAAATTGCCTGGCTCACATAAAAGTCAGTAAAACGCACTCCCTCGCTTGCCATCTGATCCAAAAAAGGTGTTTGATATTCCGTAGCACCATAGGAACTTAGATCGGCGTAGCCAAGATCATCAGTAAATATCAAAACCACATTTGGCAGGCTGTCCGCTAACGGCTTTACGACACAACCGGACAAGAGTAAAGACAAGATCGAAATAGTGCAGACTAATAGAATATTTTTTTTCATATATAAACGCATAACCTACCTAATGTGTCACTCTTCAAACACTGCTATTCGATTTTTCCAAATTAGCTTTTAAGTATGGGGTTGGCAACTGTAATTATTAAGGCAGGTGGCACGATTAAACCAACCGGTCGCGTTATCGAGCAAAAGCAGCTTTTCAAATTCTCACTAGAGCTTCTGATCAAATAGCCAGCTTATGAGATCAGAGTTTGCGTAAGCAGCGTCCCATGAATTGTGATTGACCCCTGGCAGCTCGGTGTAGTGAACGTCCGTACCAACCGCTTCTAGTGCGGCAGCCATATTACGAGATTGCTCCACAGGAACGACGACATCCGCATCGCCATGCACAATCCACACAGGGGTTTCGGACAGATCTTCTGCCAGGGCAGCAAAACTGTTTTCAGCCTCTGGCAAGAATCCAGGAAATCGGTCCCCAAGATCTACGAATCCACAAACTGCCACCATAGCCGCGAATCGCTCTGTGGGATGGTAGCATAGGTACCAGGTCCCATTACCACCAAGTGAGAGGCCGGTTAGGTACAGCCGATCCGCATCTGCCGAAAACTCCGCAATGGTGGCATCCAGCGCTGCCATAGCAACATCTCCAGCCACTCCCTGCCAGGATTCACCCACAGGTACTTGCGGGAAAACCGCGAGAGTCTGCCACCGTTCCGGGTTAAGCCGAATCGCCCTACCCAGCCCAACTTGAGTCTGTTTCAGACCATCTGAACCCCGCTCTCCCGCACCATGCAGAAAAAGTGTAACGGGCCACTCTTCAGCTGCAGTGTAGTTGTATGGAACATACACTTGATAACGATATTCCACACCATCCAGAGAGATGCTTCTGTTGAGAAATCCGGTTTCTGCGGACTGTGCACTGAGCGTTCCAGTGCTTAACAGCAACAGTATGAATGGCAAGAATCGGGATTTCTTCATTATTGGCTTCCTGGCTACTTGAGTGTTGTTAGTAGTTTGTTCATATTCATACCCAGAAGATACTAGATTTAGTATCAGGAAACACCCGAGTCAGATCACTCACTGGAGCTTGCAGCCGTCGACTCGCTCCCATATTCCGGAACGTTTCGCTGGTAAACGTGGAACCAATGCGCCTCAACTATGACCTGCTCGTTACCGTCAGGACCAATCCGTTTCTGGATGGGGTATCTCCCTGTAAGTTCGGTAACTTCGTCTCGATTGTTGATTAATACCAACGTCATTTCATAGATCTTTCCGTCGATCTTCATGCGTACGCGCGGATCGCGTATGACGTTTTTCCACCACGCCTTGCCATCGGGGAATTCCTTGTCCAGTCTGGCTCCTTGTGCGGTTCCGACGAGGTAGAGTTTGTCGCCGCGCGGGTTAAGTCGGACCGTCACTGAGTGGGGGATGCCATACCATGTATTTGTCTCCATCATGATGTAGTGCTCGCGGACCGGATGATTGACCTCGCGGACCCAGTCCCAATTCTTCACCGGCTCACGGACGACCTCCCCTTTGAGCCACAATCCCGGCCCGGCGGTCCGGCTGCTGTCGGCATACGCTTGGCTTTCGGGTGCTATGAACCGGGGCTCAAGACCGGTCACTCGCAGTACTAAGATTGGAACGACTACGAGAATTCCGATCACCAATAGGCTAATTTTTAATGCTTTCTTCATCATTTAATAATCAACCCTAAGCTAGGTAGGGGCTTTGATTATGATTGAACGTTGGTAATAAAACAAAATGCTACTGATGATTCAAATGTAATTTCTTCTATGTTCGTGGGGGGGTTAGACAGGGCCGAGCTCCGTGGCCAAACATAAACCTGGCAACCCGGATCCTTCAGCAACTGTAGCCGGTGGTTTCCAGAGTTGGGACGAGATGTTCATCGGCTATTTTTCCTACTACAATACCGGCAACTAAGACTTTTCCGCGCCGAGACCAACATGGAGAAGGTAATGTGAACAGCAAGCTGAGCATTGCAGTGATCGTCCCGACCAATTTCCTATCCATACAAGTCCAATAACGTTTCGCGCTTCCTCGACAACGCGACCGGTTGGTTTAATCGTGCCGTCTTCCCTAATAATTACAGTTTCGACCCCCACACTTAATAGTGAATTTTGAAAAAAACCTGAAAAAAAAATGGAATAGCTGTTTTTGATGGTCGATACTTCA
>JAKUTG010000133.1:0-6631 GCA_022447905.1 Pseudomonadales bacterium
ATTGATTGTCCTAATGTCTCTCTCTGCCTTGTGGTTGATGGAACCGAAGAAGATAGCAGGGGTGTAAACTACCAATACGCTATAGAACAATTCCCAGAGACCCCGATTGTTGATGAGTATCTTGGCCGAAGTATGCTGTATTCATCTGGCACCACCGGCAGGCCCAAAGGCGTGATTGGCCCCCTTCCTGAAGAACCTCCGACGGAAACCCTGCCAGTTTCAGATTTTCTGCATGAACTCTGGCATTACCGACCTGGTATGGTTTATTTGTCACCGGCACCACTCTATCACGCTGCTCCGCTGTCGGCTGTGTCGCTAACGATACGCTGCGGGGGAACAGTAATCATTATGAAACGCTTCGATCCGGAGCTTTATTTAGAGCTAGTGAAGAAATACAGCGCCACGCATAGCCAACTCGTTCCTACCATGTTTAGCCGGATGCTAAAACTACCGCAGGAGGTGCGAGACAAAAGCGATCTATCTTCCCTTGAGATAGCCATTCACGCAGCTGCTCCCTGCCCGGTGCAGGTGAAAGAAGAAATGATCAACTGGTGGGGCCCCATTGTTCATGAGTATTACGGAGCAACGGAAGCACTTGGTTTTACAGCATGCAACAGCGAAGAATGGCTCGCCCACAGGGGAACAGTTGGGAAGGTAATGTTAGGTGAACTTCACATTCTTGATGAAGAAGGAAAAGATTTACCTCAGGGTACCCCCGGAGAAATATGGTTTAAGACGGCGAGTGAATTTTCATACTTCAATGATGTTGAAGCAACGGTTGCAGCCACATCTGCGGATGGCTCCATGAGTACAGTGGGCGATATTGGATACCTGGATGAGGACGGTTTCCTTTATCTGACGGATCGCGCAACATTCATGATTATCTCTGGCGGGGTAAACATCTATCCCCAGGAAACCGAAAATTTGCTTATTACACACCCTAAGGTCGCCGACGCAGCAGTATTTGGTGTGCCGAACGTCGACCTCGGTGAAGAAGTAAAAGCGGTGATTCAACCGATTACTGATGTTGCGCCAGGGGGCGACCTGGCCCAGGAATTGATGGATTTTTGCCTGGCACAACTGTCACGCCAGAAGTGTCCACGATCAATTGATTTTGAAAACGAATTACCCAGATTACCCACTGGCAAGCTATACAAAAGACTGCTCAGAGACAAATATTGGGCGAAGTCTTAGGCTGACTGCTTAAAACTATTAAGTGATGTCGTATGGCTACGTGAAAAGCCTTCCTCCCCGATGCCTGCCATCGAAAGACTGTTGGTACTCCTTAAAAATATAGGCGCTCAGCGCACGGAGCATGCCTTCCCAGGTACGGAAATGATATTGCTCTACTGTGGTCCGCACAGTTGACTTAAATTTTTCGTATCCCACCGTTCATACCGTCCTCGCTCCAATTGTTCCTGGCGTCGGGCCTGGGCAAGCACGGATTCGGGAATTGCATCTCCGACTACGATTCCCTGTGGCTCTACCTTGGTGAAGTAATAGCGGGCGTTCATCATTTCATCCACCGATCGAGGGCCATAACGAACTTCAGCTGTAGGGTCAGGGTTCGCTGGATTGTCGGCGGAGTTGTCAAACCACCAGGTTACATGCAATTTCGCATCGGCTGGAACGAATCTCGGTTCCTTGTACTCATAGTGAAATTGCCAGTTGAAGTCGTAGTCGGGAACCCAGAGGAGGGTTTCTAGCTCGTCTACCCCTGGAAGTTGCAGTTCAAGCTTGACGGCTTTTCCGCGATAGTGAGAATGAGGGGCCAGCGCAAGCAGGAGAATGTCTTCCTGGATCGTGTGCTCGTGAGTCGCCATATAGTTGGGATCACCTGGTGGAATCACAATGTCAGTGTTCATTGGAATCGTGTTTTGAACTACGTAATCGATTACATCACCCGGCTCATGGAAGAGGAAACCACCAGCGGTGTTATCTTCCACAGCCGTGCCAGGACCTGATTGCTTGGCATAGTGCATCGCGATGGTGATGAATGGATCTGCGGGAAGAAGGAAGCCCCATCCTTCTGGATAGACTTGAGGGCCTCGACCAGGAACGGCTACTCCCAGGTAGTTTGAAACCGAATGGTGCATTGTGGAGCTGCCGGGCCGGATCTCTGTTGCTTGGACCCATTGATGCTTGCTCAAATCTCCGTCAGTACGCTGCATGAGTATCGTAGGTTGCCAATCTGTTGCTTCTTCGCATACTTCCACCGGCTCAGAAAAGGCAACTCTCGCATCGGGCACACCCATCCACCACATAGATCCGTCCGGTGCCTGTATAGGCTCGTTCGGCGGCGTGCTCAGCGTAAGTTCCGATTCTGCAATGGCGGGTTGATCATCAGGGTCTCCCTGAAGTGCGCCTGCCTCAACCCAGCCAATCAGGAGTTGCTTGTCCTCGTCTGATATATAACGCTCTTTCTTAAATGTTCCCTGGTGCTGTCGGTGCGCTCCCCAAGGAGGCATGGACCCGTCTTTCAGTCGCAGGGATATCACCGGTGCCCAAATTTTTGCCTCTTCGTAAGAGAGGACAGAAAAAGGTGCTTGCACCCCACCCAGATTTGGAGCTTCTGGCCGATGACATTCGGCACAGTTACGACTAAAAGCGTCTAGGACTTTTCCATAATACGTCGGTGCTTCAATCGACTGCGCCAAGGCTCCTACCGAAGCACTGAGCAGAGCTGCCAACGGGAAGAACAATTTAGTTATCAAATAAAGATTTTTGCATAGGTAGTTCATGATGTTCCCCTCACCATCAGCTTTTCGTAGCCTTCTGATGCAGTGATCTCAATCGCTTCTTGGAGTATTTGTTGTTTACGATCGGTAGCAACTATCTGTTTTTCTGCGTTTGACATGTCAGGCTTCATGTTTGAACATGACATTTGAGATGTCAAGATTTCGTGAACAGCGATGGTTGTAAGAAAAGGACTATTTAGCAATTACATCGTAACATTTCACTAATAATCAATCGTTTATTTCAACTATAGGTTGGCCCATGAGAAAAATACTTGGATATCAATATTCGATTTGGAAAACTCTATTTGCGCTAACGCCAGAGGTGGTTAGATCCAAATTCTAAACTTTAGGGCTTAGCCGGTGATACTAAAAATGAGGGCCTGAGTAGACATACAGTACTATTAAGCTAGCAAATCGATTTTCAGTATGATCAGATTGAGAACTTGGAATTACAAACTTTGCGAAAAGGACCGAATGAAATGAGACAATTATTAAGCCTTCCTGTAATTGCGCTGGCATCCTTAATTTCCAGCAACTCTATGGCGCAGACTGAATACGTAACTGTAGACCTGGAGATCGATATCAACAAATCAGCCGAACAAGTCTGGGCAAAGGTCGGTGAGTTTTGTGATATCGCTGACTGGATGGGTCTTCCTTGTGAGCTAACATCAGGGACTGGTGAGATTGGCAGCGTAAGATCTTTGCTTAACGGAAGAATTACCGAAGTGTTGGTAGGCAAAACAGAATTGTCTTATGGCTATACCATGCCTTCAGTCGAAGGGCAGTTCTATAATCTCTACCATGGTTTCATGGAAGCGAAACCAGTAACTGCGAATACATCCAAGATGCTTTATACCTTGGTATGGGATGTCTCTAATCATGCCGACCAGGCAGCTAAGAATGCAGATATCGAAGGACGAACAACAACGTTCTCGAATGCACTGCAAAGCATCAAGGAATTTGCTGAAGCTAATTAATCGGAAAAAGCCAACGACAAATTATGAAAATTAACTAAAGAGATTTGATTCATAAACTCTAACGGGAGATGTTGTTGTTTCAGAAGTGCGTTCTTTATTTGAATGATCGTAATTCTAAATAGCACTTGGCTATGGTTAAGAACCGCGCAATTGATCAAAAAAATCAGAGACTTAGTTTCTTCAGAGAATATAAAAAGGGCGATATTGCTATCGCCCTTTTCTTGTCTTCCTTCTAATACACATGCTCCCGCTGCATTGACAGCGCCCATGATTGCAGGGATTATTCTTGGCAGGTACTGCATGAGATTACCGAGGAGATTGCCCTGATGGGAGACCGATTTGGAAGATGGACCACCAAGACGGCCGTCATCGCGGTCGGTGTGTTGCTCGGCGTGACGAGCGCTACTGCGCAGGTTGCTGACTATCAGGCACCACGGACTGCTGATGAAAGTCCTGACCTGAATGGCATCTGGCAGTCCATCAACACGGCGAATTGGAACATCGAGCCGCATGCGGCGGGTCCCTCTATGGTTCGGGAACTCGGTGCCATTGCCGCAGTACCGGCGGGTCTTGGTGTCGTCGAAGGCGGCGAGATTCCGTATCGGCCGGAGGCGCGGGCACAAAGAGACGAGAACTTCGCCAATCGTCTGGAGCTTGACCCTGAGATCAGGTGTTATCTACCCGGCGTGCCGCGCGCCATCTATATGCCCTTCCCTTTTCAGATCATTCAGAGCCGACAGCACATTATGTTAATCCATGAGTACGCCGGCGCGGTCCGGACGATCTACATGGAGAACCATACTCCGCCGCCTGCCCCTACCTGGATGGGCTGGTCGAACGGAAGTTGGGACGGAGAAACCCTGGTTGTCGATAGCAGCGGCTTCAATGGGCAGACCTGGTTCGATCGGGCCGGCAACTTTCATAGCGATGCCCTGCATGTGATCGAACGGTTCACCCCGCGCAGTGCAGACACAATGATGTATGAAGTCACAATCGAAGATCCGAACGTATTTACTCGATCCTGGACCATGAGCATGCCCCTCTATCGGCGTGTCGAACCAAACGCAGAAATTTTGGAATTCAGGTGTGTGGAGTTTGTAGAAGACTTGATCTATGGTCACCTGCGCAAGCAGCCAGATAATCGTTCGCAGTGACCCAATGCGCAGGAGGATTCAGATGAATCATACGTTTATTAATTTACGCCCCATTGCCGTCGTCGTCATGGCAGTCGCGTCGCTGACAGCAAACCTGGTTGCTGCACAAGCATCAGATCCGACTGTGACCGATGGGTACACGCTGCCACGCACAGCAGATGGACACCCGGATTTTGATGGATTCTGGTCGAATGCGACCTACACGCCAATGCAGCGGCGCGATGGCGTGGCCGGCGAGTTCTACACGGCTGAAGAAGTCGCCGCAATCGAAGCGCGTGCGCTAAAGCGTGAAAGCGCGCAGACCGTACCAGGCACGACAGCAGATGTTCACTATGACTTCACCCAATTCGGACTCGACCGGAGTCAGGCTACTCTCGCAACTGGTCTTCGAACTTCACTCATCTTCGACCCCCCGGATGGAAGAATCCCTCCCTTGACTGCGGAAGGCCAACGGATCATGGCGGCGCGTGAAGAACAGCGCGGGCTGCGGGGCGCTCGCTACGATGCTCCCGAGAACATGAACCTGAGCGAACGTTGTCTCATCATGCGTGGTTCCGGTCCCCCAATGCTGGACTCGGGCTACAACAGCAACTACCAGTTCGTACAGAACCGAAATTACGTGATGATCCTCGTCGAGATGATTCATGATGCCCGCATCATTCCGGTCGACGGTCGAGAGCAAACCGACGCAAAGATTAGTCAGTGGATGGGCAGCTCGCGGGGTCATTGGGAAGGCGATACGCTGGTCGTTGAAACGGCTAACTTCAACGGCAAGAATCCTGTCACTGGATCCACAAAGAACAAGCGTGTGACCGAACGGTTTACACGCATCGACGACGCAACAATGGTGTATAGATTCACGATCGATGATGCTTCCATGTGGACCCGCCCCTGGTCTGCCGAACTCCTGATGAAGAAGACTATCGGCCCGATCTTCGAACACGCGTGCCACGAGGGAAACTACGGCATGTCTAACACACTCGCTGGAGCTCGCCTCGAAGAGAAGTTGGCTGCGGAAGAGGCGGCTGCGCAATGATCAAATTGAGGAGGGCATTCCAATGCAGACCCGAACTAGAGTAGCCATCACAGGCGTTGCACTAGCGCTTTGGGCCATTCCCGCCTGGGCCCACCACGCTTTCGCAGCAGAATTCGACGTCAACAGGCCAGTGACCCTCGAAGGCACACTGGCCCGCTGGGAAATGATCAACCCCCACTCGTGGTTCCATATCGATGTGGAAGGTCCTGACGGCGAGGTTGTCCAATGGCAGGTCGAAGGCGGCAGCCCGAATCAGCTGATTCGCAATGGTGTGACGCAATACACGGTACCGATAGGAACCGTGCTGATCGTTGAGGGCTATCAGTCCAAAGACAGGACAAACAAGGCGGTAGGAAGTAATTTTGTACTCGACGACGGGAGTCGGCTGTTTCTTGGCGGATCGGCCGCCAGCGCCAAACAGTAATGAGCGGGAGCGAGTATTGATAGACCCCAAAACTTCCGGTTCATCTGTCTCTCCATCCCCTATGAAGCACCATACCTTCCCGCCATTTCTTTCAAGCCTCTATTCTCGAGATACTTGGCGAATCGCGCTTGATATATTGCGATCGGAGTAGACAGACCCATTGACGCATTTGCGACCTGCCAATAATCAGGCATAGATCTTGGGTGAGGATATGAGCATAGGCCTCCTCGAGGATGTAACTCTCGACGGAAATTATCCAATCGAATCATGTCCAGAGCTCCTTCTAACAAACTGTGCGCATA
>JAKUTG010000134.1:0-6621 GCA_022447905.1 Pseudomonadales bacterium
TGAAGTGCAGAAGTACGTCCACGATCAAGCTATTGATGTTGTTTTATGGCGTCGTGATGGCACAAACGCCGCATCTAAAAAGGTAGGTGGTTTAGATAAACTACCTCAGGCGGATAACATGTCGTTTTTCTTCAAAAACGTATGGATGGAAAGTTAATCTAGACGAGTGGTTCTGTAGAAAAACGCTGTAGCAGTTAGGCGGAAACTGGGCGACAATTGTCGTCCAGTTTCCTGTCTGTCTGTGAACCTTATCTAACCGCGCAGTAGCGAGGTCGTTTGTGGCCTATTTAGCTAATCGTGTTGCATTACTCATACTGACACTGTTCTTGGTGTCTATTATTGCGTTTTCGATTACCAATCTTTTGCCGGGCAACGTTGCAAAGATGATGCTCGGGCTAAAGGGTACGCCGGAGATGTTGGCAAACCTCGAGAATGCGCTAGGTTTAAACGACCCACTTCCTCAGCAGTACTGGAGATGGTTTTCCGGCATGCTTCAAGGAGATATGGGGAATTCAATTCGATTTAAGGAACCGATTACAAAGCTTCTAGGTCAGAAGTTAGCCGTCAGCAGTATCCTGATGGTGATGTCGCTGTTTATCGCCTTTGTTCTGGCAATCCCGCTGGGGATCATTAGTGCCGTCAAGCATAATCGCTGGCCCGATACCTTATGCAGCAGTGTTGCGTTGGCCGGCATTAGCTTGCCAGATTTCTTTTGGGGCATCATTTTTATGCTGCTGTTTGCACGAACGCTTGGCTGGTTACCGTCAAGCGGCTACGTGTCTCCCGCAGATGACTTCTGGCTTGCACTTAGGCATGCAACCTTACCCGCCCTGACGTTAGGCCTGGGATTGATGGCTCATCTGACTCGAATGATGCGGTCGGCAATGTTAGAAGTCCTTAGAGCCGACTACATACGAACGGCTCGGGCAAAAGGGGTTCGTTCTACATCCGTCATATTGCGTCATGCCTTAAGAAATGCATTGTCACCCGTAATTACGGTATTGGGATTACAACTGGGTTACATATTTGGTGGAATTATTGTCATTGAAATGGTGTTTAACTATTCGGGTATGGGTTTCCTGACCTATCAGGCTATGCTGAATAGAGATATTCCATTGATTCAGGCGTCCATATTCGTCATCGCGGCCGTATTTATGGTGACAAACCTCATAGTTGATCTCTCTTATCGCCTTCTTGATCCACGGGTTCAGCTTGAGTAACGTGCCTGATGACCGTAGAAAGTACAACTAAAAATAGCAAACCTGCCGACCTTCGTGATGACAATCGTACAAGTCGCAGGTTACTCATAGCGCTTCGGTATCCTAAAGGGATCATCGGTCTATCGTTGGTTGGTAGCTTTGCATTCTTGGCAACGCTTGCACCCCTGATAATTCCTGAGAGTCTGAGTACGGCGATCGATATTACAGCGCGCCATTCGCCGCCATCATTTGAACACATCCTTGGCACCGATAAGCTTGGCCGGGATTTGTTTTTTCGGGTCTTATTAGGTGCAAAGTCATCCCTACTGATTTCGGTCAGTGCGGTTGTTCTTATGATTTGTCTTGGGCTGCCAGTAGGACTGATTGCGGGTTATTTCAGAGGATGGACTGATCTGCTTTTGATGCGAATTGTTGACAGCATGTTGAGTTTTCCGGTACTGGTGTTTGCTCTCGCCATTGCTGCGATCCTTGAACCTAATCTACGAAATACAGTGATCGCAATTGGCATAGCGTTTTCACCCTATCTTGCACGAGTTGTGAGAGCAGAAACACTTAGGGTTAGCGCTTTGCCGTTTGTCGAGGCGGCGAGGGCCGTTGGTTCATCACACTTGCGAATAATTGTGACCAATATACTGCCCAACATCATGGGGCCCGTGATTGTTCAGGCAACGATTAGTATTGCTTTTGCAATTCTGACCGAAGCGGGGTTGTCATTTCTTGGGCTTGGTACCCAACCACCGACCCCCTCTTGGGGGTTAATGATCCAGTCGGCACGTAGCTACCTGGACGTGGCGCCGTGGACAGCTTTGGTCCCGGGTATGGCGATTGCATTTTCGGTGCTTGGTTTGAATATGTTGGGCGATGTCTTAAGAGATGCTTTGGACCCGAGATTAAGGATTGATCGGTGATTTCGAGCTATTCAATTGAATGGATTAAGAACCGTAGGTTAAAGGGAGCTTTGTAATGAGCGATAAAACAATTTCACTATCAGACATTGAAGCTGCAGAAAATTTGCTTGGCATTGAGTATTCACAAGGCGAACGCGAACTGATGGTTGATAATCTCGAAGATCTGATCGCTTCGGCTCAGGCTCGGCGTAATGTCATATTTCCGAACGCATTACCACCAGCGACGACGTTCGATCCGAGGCTTCCTACGACTACGTTGCCTGCCGCTCAAAAGCCAATCTCAACTTCGAAGGTTGAAGCCGGAGCATTGCCAGAAAATGATGTTGATATTGCGTATTCTCCTGTAACTCAGCTATCGGAATGGATTCGTAGCGGCCAAATCACGAGCCGGCGACTTGTCGAGATTTACATAGATCGGATAAAAACGTTGGGGCCACAGCTTGAGTGTGTTGTAACAGTTCTGGGAGATCTAGCGCTTGAGCAAGCAGACGATGCTGACAGAATGATTGCTGACGGTCAGTATCTGGGGCCTTTGCATGGTATTCCCTATGGTATGAAGGATCTATTCGATACCAAGAATATCCGGACGACTTGGGGCGCGGTTCCTTATAAAGACAGGATAGCGAAAAAGGATGCACGCATAGTGACTTTGCTGCGTGAAGCTGGTGCTGTGCTGGTGGCAAAAACTACATTAGGTGCACTTGCTTATGGTGATATTTGGTTCGGAGGAGTAACTCGGAATCCCTGGAACATCGCAGAAGGCGCAAGTGGTTCGAGTGCCGGTTCGGCGTCGGCAACTGCTGCGGGACTGGGGGGATTCTCTATAGGAACCGAAACACTGGGATCGATCACTTCGCCGAGCCAGCGGTGTGGTACGACTGGTCTGCGCCCGACATTTGGCCGCGTATCGAGAAGCGGTGCAATGGCACTTTGTTGGTCACTCGATAAGATTGGTCCAATTTGTCGGACCGTAGAGGATACTGTGCTTGTCCTTTCTGCGATCAATGGTTTTGATTCTGACGACAAGGGATCAATTGATGCGAGTTTCAATTACGATGCGAGTTCGAGCATAGAGGGGCTTCGTGTCGGTTATATCCCCGCTTCGTTCGAAGATGAGGGGTCTACTGACGTGGATCGAGACGCACTCGACGCAATGCGCCAACTTAACGTTGAGCTCGTTGAGGTTAGCTTGCCCGCACTGCCCTATATGTCATTGATGAATGTGGTTTACGCAGAAGCAGCTGCGGCGTTTGAGGAGCTCACATTGAACAATCGTGATGACGAACTTGTCTGGCAGGCTAAGGGGGCATGGCCAAATATTTTCAGGAAAGCCAGGTTTCTATCAGCAGTAGATCATGTTCAACTCGATCGACTGCGTTACAAGACCATGCAGGTGATGGATGAAGTGTTCTCTAAGGTGGACATGATGATTGGGCCGTTTATGGGCCCCATGCTGGTCATTACCAACTTTACCGGTCATCCATGCCTTCATCTGCGTGCGGGGTTTTGTAAAACCAAAACCAGGGGAGAAGCTTCTCTGGGTACCCGAAATTTAGACACTGGGCAAGAGGATGCTCAAAGTGAAATTCTTCATGAAACCCCCCACGGTATTTCTCTTTGGTCTGGTTTATTCGACGAGGGTCGTTTGTGCAACCTAGGAGCCGCACTAGAGAAACAGCTGAATGTCTGGCAGCACCGTCCCCCAATAGGCTAAAGCTGGCTGAGTTATTCAAAAAGCATCCTTGGTCATATGCCATAACAGTGAACCGCTAACCAAGAAAGTACCATGCGTGAGAATCGAGTCATTGAGGTAGAAGAACTAAAAGTCTGTTTCAGACTTGACAAGGGTGTGGTGGTCGACGCTGTTAAAGGTGTTTCCTTTCACATCGATAAAGGAGAGACGGTCGCCTTGGTGGGTGAGTCAGGCAGCGGCAAATCAGTTACTGCCATGTCGTTGATGAGGTTGATAGAAAATGCGGGTGGAGAAATTGTTGGGGGAGATATTTCTTTGAGAGGTCGAAGTAACAACGTTGTAGACATTCATTCCCAGACAGAATCGGCGATGCAGGACATTCGTGGTGCTGATGTTTCGATGATCTTTCAGGAGCCCATGACCAGCTTGAATCCGGTTTTGCCGATTGGCTTCCAGATTTCTGAAGCCATTATGCGGCATCAGAATAAGAGCAAAAATAAAGCCATGAAAATTGAGATGGATATGTTGCGAATTGTCCGTGTGGCTGATCCAGAAAGTCGCCTGGGCCAGTTTCCACATATCTTGTCGGGTGGTATGCGGCAGCGAGTCATGATCGCAATGGCGCTGTGTTGTCGTCCGTCACTCATGATCGCGGATGAACCGACAACGGCCCTTGATGTGACTATTCAAGCTCAGATTCTCGATCTGATGAAGCTGCTTCAGGAGGAGATAGGGATGTCTGTGCTGTTTATCACGCATGATATGGCTGTGGTAGCGGAAGTGGCCGATAGGATCTGCGTAATGTTCCAGGGTGAGATTGTCGAGCAGGGTAGCGTGTATGAGATATTTGAAAATCCGACGCATGCATACACAAGATCGCTGTTAGCGGCGGTCCCAAGGCTCGGCAGCATGGCTGACAAAGAACATCCCGAAAAATTCCCAATAGACAAGATGAAAGACACGTTCGAGCCTGGAGAGCTTAGAGGCTAGCGCAATTCATATGAATTCCCATGAGACTTTGCTGACTGTTAAAGACCTGGTAACCAGGTTTGATATTCGGTCTGGCATTTTCAGACAAGTTTCACACCGCGTCCATGCCGTGGAAAGCGCTTCTTTTGAAATTGGCGTGGGAGAAACCTTGGCGCTTGTTGGCGAATCCGGATCTGGAAAATCTACAATTGGTCGAAGCATACTGCAGCTGGATATGCCACGATCCGGATCGGTTAATTTTGGTGGACAGGAGTTGTTAGGCCTTTCTCACAAGGAATTGCGTCCCTTTAGGAAAAGGGCTCAAATTATTTTTCAGGACCCCTTTGGCTCACTCGATCCACGGATGACTGTTGGGAGGATCATAGCTGAGCCAATTATTATCCATGGAGAAGCTAAAAAAGATGGATTACGGGAGCGCGTACTTAGCCTTCTAGAAAGAGTTGATCTAGGTTCCGAGCATATGTCTCGCTACCCACATGCATTCTCGGGAGGGCAACGGCAGAGGATATGCATAGCGAGAGTGTTAGGTCTAAATCCTAGCTTAATTATTGCGGATGAATCTGTCGCTGCCTTGGACGTAACAATCCAGGCGCAAGTGATAAATCTATTAATGGATCTGCAAGCGGAGCAAAGTATTTCGTTCCTTTTTATCTCGCATGATATGGCAGTGGTTGAAAGAATTGCCCACCGAGTGGCTGTAATGTACGCGGGTGAAATCGTAGAAATAGGAGGTAGAAGAGACGTCTTTAATAATCCCCAGCATAGCTATACGAAAAAACTTTTGGGATCTGTGCCTGTAGCGGACCCAAGACAGCGTAGAACATCTCGCACAATCAACATTGACGAAATACCAAGCGTTATTCATTCTGTTGATTATGAGCCTGTTCATTTACCGTTCCGGCACGTAAAGGACAATCATTACGTTCGCGAGGAGTTATAAGCGATGGAGATCACTTCAAACGGCGTCGAACTATTTTATCGCCTCGAAGGCCAAGGTGATCCGGCACTTGTTATGCATGGTGGCCTTGGGGCAGACCACACAGTTTTCGTAAATAGTCCATTCAATAAACTAGCGAATCAACTCAAGCTCATCTATTACGATCATCGATGTAACGGCCGGTCCGCGTGTCCGGATATAGAAACGATGTCTCACGATAATCTTGCTGGGGATGCTGAAGGGCTTCGCGAAGTGTTAGGGCTCGGGGAAATTACCGTTATCGGCCATTCATATGGAGGTATTACTGGACTTGAATATGCGCTTCGATACCAATCAAACCTACGACGGTTAATATTAATTACTACGGCTCCTTCATTTGAAACGCTGAAGGAAGCTCGAACTGTCGCAATGAAGAGAGCGCCTGAATTGATGCCGATTGTTAATAAAGCGCTGAGTGCTGAAGTTGATACTGATGCAGAATTCCAGCAAATTCTTGCTGATCTCGCACCATTGTACTGCTACAACTATAAACAGTTCGCAAATAAACTGTCAGAAGCAACAAAAGATATCGTACCAAAAGCACAAGCATTCAGACATTCATTTAGAAGTTTGATGCCTCAATATGACGTCCGTGATGAATTACAAAAAATTACTGTTCCTGTCCTGATCATATGTGGCCGACATGACTGGATAACCCCTGTTAGTCAATCTTTAATTATGCATGATAAGTTGCCTAATTCTGAGCTAGTGATATTCGAGAACAGTGCTCATTGGGTTTATATAGAAGAGGAGGCGCTGTTTTTGCAGACAGTTAATGACTGGCTTGATAGAACTTAACAACTTCATGGTTTAGGTAATTTGAGCCTGGTAATG
>JAKUTG010000135.1:0-6613 GCA_022447905.1 Pseudomonadales bacterium
AGAGACTGTTGAATTAGAATAGGGTTGTATTATATTTTTCCCGTAGACTCATCGCACAGGAGCGTTCCAATGCAGAAAATTATTCTCCTCGCACTCTTTAATTTACTGGTTTTTGTGCCGGCTCTTCACGCGCAGAATCAGTCCGAAACAAAACGTTTCCTGTATCTCAGCACGCCTGATGCGGCCCAGGAAGAAGGTCAGGCCCAAGGTGCAGGTATATTGGTTTTTGATATCGACAACGGGCATAGCCTAGTCAGACGTATCGATGTACCAGTCTTCGAGGAAGGTCTACGCGGTTTCACGGCTAACTTAGAGACCCACAGCGCTTACTTTTCTACTCAAAATCCCCGAATAGGCGCCTTTGATCTGGAGACCGATCAGATAACCTGGCAACAGTCCCATCATTTAGGCAGTGATCGATCCTCGATTACCTTGGATGGAAAGAAACTTTACGTTCCCACCGGATGGTGGGTTAGGGGGGACGATAGCGGTGTTCTAGTGCTCAATGCGGAAAACGGCGAAATTATCAAACATGTCCGTGTTGGTAGTCAGGCCCACAATAGCCTGGTTAGCGTTGACGGCCGGTATCTCTATCTTGGTACAACCAGGATGCTGACGGTCCTTGATACGGATAATGAGAATGTGCTTTACCAGATTGAACCGGTGGGTGAATCCGTAGGACAAGGTGTCTTTCCATATACAGTGGATAGTGCTAACCGCATTGCCTACGTGAGCCTCGGCAGCAATATCGGCTTCGACGTGGTCGATCTCCAACAAGAGCGGATAATTCATCACGTGGTAGTGGGCGATGAACCTATTCCTCATCGTACCCATGGAGCCGCTCTTTCGCCCGATGAAACGGAACTATGGATCAGCGACCAGGAGGGGCAAAAGCTGTTTATTTTTGATGCCACGCAGATGCCACCGATTCTCAAGGGGGATGTTGATCTATCCCAAGGGGGTCATGGATGGGTGACTTTCAGTTTGGATGGCCGCTACGTTTGGACTCATACGCCTGACGTCTTTGATGCCGAAACACGTGAGCTTGTTGCTACCTTAAGGGATGAAAACGATAACCCGGTGAGCGGTTCAAAGTTTATTGAAGTGCATTTCCGCGATGGTAAAGTAGTGGCTGTAGGTAACGAGTTTGGGCTCGGGCGTCGCTGAAACAGATCTAACCTCTGAAACTAGTTGAACTCAGGAAATTAGGAGCACCAGTACTTCCATAACTGACTAGTATGATCGGAAATCTCTGTTTTAAGCTGGATCGCTAATAACTGGAAAAGGGAATGTGCCGATCGCACAATTAGGGTAAGACCTTAATCTAAGCTTCTTTCTAATGCGTCTGCTAGGTAAGACTTGCTGTCAGAGAGCACAATGAAACTTCAACACCTTAATCCTGCCCTTGTACTTCTCTGGATTGCAGTGGCCATTTTTGCCACGAACACAGCGCTGCTGTGGGATTGGGAGCTTGACGATGCCTTAATCTATGCCCGTTACATCGACAACTTTACCGAGGGCAATGGTCTAGTTTTCAATCCGGGTATCAAGGTAAACGGCCTCACTTCCCCTCTGTTTGCTTATCTGTCTATGTTGGTTGTGCCTTTCGTCGACGATGCAAAATACGCCATCATGCTGGTATCCGCACTGGCGGTGGTAGGCTCAATGCTGGTGTTTTACAAGTTACTTGGACTCTTTTTCATTGAGGAAAAAGCAGCCGCCATTTCAGCCTTGCTGGCTACCATGGCAGCGGCCTCTTACGTCAACTTGGGTATGGAAACCAGCCTCTTTGTCTTGCTTTTCGGTGGCTGCCTCTATTGTTATCTGAAAAACACTCACAATTTGCTTGGTGTAGCTGTAGGCTTTTTGGTGTTGACGCGACCGGAGGGCTTGCTCCTGGTGCCAGTCCTAGCTATCAATACTTTTCTAAGAGGGCGGCCTTGGCCGAGTTGGTACTGTTACCTGATGCCTGCTGCTATGATCGCTTTTCAGCTCTTGTTCAATGGCCTTTATTACGGAGAAATTCTGCCGACCTCCGGAGTTGCTAAACTCTACCAGGGTGAATCTGGGCTGTGGGCCGAGGAACAGTTCTTATCCACTTTGTTGACGAAATTCCATTTTGGGTTTACCGCAACCGGCAATTGGCTCAGCATGTTCGTTCTACTCATGTGTGCTGCGTGTTCGATGCTAGTAACGCGAGCCAATGAGTATCTGATTCTGACGGCTTTGTTCCTTGTTTTTTATACAGTGTTTTACGTAGTGTTGAAAATCCCACCCCAGGGTTGGTACTACGGTATCTACTTTTCCATATTATGGAGTTACGTGGCTATCGGGGTGGCTGGTATTGTTGAACAAGTATCAGGTAAATCGGATAAGACAGTTAATAGGCTCTATGGCCTGCTATTGGTGATTCTATTCTTTACGTTTTTCTGGCAGGAACCCAAGCTTCGGGACACTGTTGGTGGCACTGTAAGGCAGGACTATCGGGCTATCGGTGAGTGGCTGGCCTCCAATACTCCCGATAATGCATCGATTGCTTTAGTAGAAATTGGTACAGTGGCCTGGTACTCAGAACGAGAGATAATTGACATTTTGGGACTTGTAACACCCGAGGTAGGCGAGTTTATCGCTCGCGGCGAGCTGTCAGCGTGGACCGATGTTTACCAGCCCGATTACATGCTGGTCCACGAGCCGCTGTGGGAACTGGAAGTTGGATTGTACGCCCTCATGGAGAAGACCACGGTCACCGAGGTGACAGAATTTGAATTTTCCGGTTTTAGGCTGAAGCATGTCGTTGAATAATTCCCCTAAGGCCCTTACAAATAATTTAACTTTAGGCACTAATATTTTCTGACGCCAAATAATTGATCGAACTGAATGGGATTTGCCGCTACCTATATCTTAACTTTTGTAATAATGGCCGTTTCCTTTGGTACCGGCACTGGGGATAGTCTGTTGCAAAATAGAAATTACAGAAAGCCTAGAGCCTGGATCATTCCTGTCTTGGCGTCGTTGCCGCTGGCAGCAATAATCTACATTGGGTTTGTAAGTGGCGGGGGTATAGATGTGGAACGTCTTTGGGTAAGGTAACAGAGATTGAACTAAAACTATTGAACCACTGAAAGGGTACTCTCATCCAAGCTAAAAGGAGAATCTTATGAAACGTGAACTAATACTTTTTACTGCGAAGGTAGCCATTGTTGTTGCAGTCATTGTAATAATCGGAATGATTACTGGTGGATATGAATTACGCTTGGAATTGTGACCTAAAGCCAAAAAGAAAGAGCCTAATAGGGAGCGTGCACCTTACGCTGTTGCAATTGCCTCTCGAACGGGTGACCCCACCCCCAGGGATCGTTCATAATGGTTCTGACTAGCGCCACGGCACCGTCTTCAGTCATGATGGCAATAGTCTCGACAGCCCTTAGTCGTTGGGGATTTCACTTGCGTCATATGCAAGTATGTCACCGGGCTGACACTTCAGTGTCTCACAAATTTTTTCTAGCGTGGTAAAACGTATGCCACGGACCCGCCCAGTTTTTAGCAATGAAATATTTTGCTCGGTAATGTCAACGTGTTGCGCCAGTTCCTTAGAGCTCATCTTTTTCTCAACCAGCATTTTATCTAAATTCACCACAATGCTCATGACTAAACGAACTCCGCGTTTTCTTGGGCCAGTGCGTGTGCTTCTCGCATCACCCAGGCTACGGCTAGAAAAACTGTGGCAACAAACAGGCTGTTCAAATCACCCGATTCTATATTAACAACCACTGCGCGTTGACCCGGCGGATTGTTGATAGTCACGGCGACACTAACTAGAGCACGAGCGATGGGTGAAGCCAGTGTGCTGAAAAACAGCATCATTGCGAACTTGTGCAGTAGTCGTGCATTAGCTTCGCTGAAGAACACGGCTTTTCGAAAAAGTTCGAATAAAGCCATCAGGTGAAAAAGACCCCACATCAGCAATGCGACAGGGACCATGCTGATTATAAAACTAAGAATACGATAAGGTAATGCGATAGTTTCAGGGCGCAACGTATTGCCTAAGTATTCTAGGGTCCCATTGAAGCGCTCTAAATCCATAAAAAACCAAAGTAGAAATAAAGGGAAAAAGATAAGGATCAAAACGCATAGTGCATGCATTAGAGCGCTCACTCGTTGGATTTTTTGTGTGTTAGTCATGCCAAAGCCTTGCTCAAGGTAGGAATATAATTGAGTATTCTGGGGTTTATTATTAATATTAAACAATAAATAATTAATGTAAAACAATAATAATATAAAATCAATAGAAGGAGGTTAAGCGCAGTTATTTTCCTTATGCTCCTGCGTACCAGTGGAAACCATAATCTGAATTTAGACCACCCGTACCACGACCAAAGCCTTCCATGGAGGATACAACTTGAATTGATTTAATAAACTTTATTTGCTTGTATCCACAATGCCGTTCAACTCTCAATCTTACGGGAGCGCCATTGCCTAAGGGCAAGTCTTTGCCATTCATCCCATAGGCAAGGATTGTTTGAGGGTGAACAACATCAAACATGTCATAGCCCTCATACCAACCGCCGTAGGCACTTATGACTAAATACCTTGCCTCGTTTTTAATGCCTCCGGCAGCTTCAAGTACGGACAAGAGCGGTGCTCCGGTCCATTGTGCAATGGCAGACCAACCCTGTTCGCAAATATGCATAGTGGTTTGTGTGCGTCTGGGGATTCTTTTTAACTCATCTAACGATAAGGACACCGGCTGATTAACCATTCCGGTAACAGGTAAACGCCAATCTCGATAACCGCCAGCGCGTAAGCGTTGATATTCCTCATCTTCCGGATTGCTCTGATTCCAAACTGGGAAATCCTTAGTGATTTCGGTAACGGCATGTTCTTGAACTAACTGCTGTTTGGACAGTAATAAGCGTTGACTGGTCATAGTGAGCACATCGGCGACTCCCATTAACCCGTCTCTGATAGTTGGTGGTCGATAAAATTGAGTATCGCAACCCGTAAGCAAAATTCCACTAAGCGCGCTGGCTCGAGTAAGCAGTTTCCTGCGGGTAAAAGTCGTTTCTTCTTTCTCTTCTTCCTGTTTCTTCATTAAGGCTCCCCAGGAATTTCCGCTGGTACTTCGTACTTGCCTATGATCATCGAGCGAATGTTATTGATGGCACCAGCTATCATTATTTCGACTAAATGTATGACAATAAAAAGAACTAACGCAACGGAACAGATAACGTGCAGGGTACGTGCAGTTTGTCTTCCTCCAAACAAATCGATCAGTTCTGGAGAGATTGCGGTGAAGGCTGGCATTTGTGCAAATCCGCTGAAGATCATAAAAGGAAACAACACAAAAAGTACCACTAAATAGGATAATTTCTGCAGCACGTTGTAGCTCTCTGCTTCTTTTCCAGTTGTCGCTTTGAACCTCAGGTGTCTAATAAATTCAGTTTTCAAATGCGCTACCGAGAGTTCTTCCCTGGTTGGGAAAATCTTTTGGTAAAAACTTTTTTGCCAAGCGTTCCATCCTAAGTAGACAATTCCATTGAAGACAAACACCCAGGCAAAAAGGTAGTGGTAATTACGACCCCAACGGCGATCGCCCAAAGCATCGGCTTCTTCCCAAGACAGGCCCCAATCAGACAATCTGAAAATGGCTGGATATCCTTGGAATCCTACTTTACCCCAGTACAGTTCGGGAAACTGTAGAAAAATCATAATCCCGCTGTAGAGAAGGTAAATAAAAGAAACTACGGTGATCCAATGACAGATACGCGCATTATAACTATGGCGATATATCCAGTTTTTGGCAGGCTTATTCATCAGTTTTATCCGTTGCTCTATTCATCCATATAGGATGGCCCTGCCAAGGGTGCCGTACAGACACCCTCTGCTATCCAATTCTCTGGGTATTTGGCGATAAAGAGCCACCTTAATGCCAAATACGAGTAGCCAGTCTACAGAGTAAATTTTCCCTGAGTATATTAATGTTTCCAGGCTTGGTGTTCGACAACACCAAGAATTCCGCCCCGTTTTAGCGCCGCAAAAAACGTTTCGAAGTATTCGTGCTCCAGTCCGGCCGCCATCCAGTTGTGAACATTGCGAAAAGTGAGTGCAATATCGGCTCCTTCTTCTGGGCCAACCGCAGTCTCAAGGGGTGGATGTAAATGGCGTATGATGGCCCTGCCATAGAGGTCGGAGTTAGCAGTTAGTTTCGCCTCAAAATTTTCCAGGTTTTGTCTTTGAAAGGTATTTGTCGAATTGGGTGAGAAATGGGCTCCGTAATATTTACCATGATCTCGCATGTAAGGAGCTAGAATTTCGGTGTACCAGGCTCCTGATGGGCCTATCTCGATGAGGGTCATGCTCGGTTCTAGGCCAAAAATCTCCAGTGCCTCTTCTGGGTGGCGCCACTCGTTACGAGTGATGTTTGCTTCGCTGCGGTGACCACCTATCATGATCTTTTCGAGAGTGAGTTGGGAGTCTTCATGATTATCCGCAACGGCGTGTGTCCAGCCAATCAAAGATAAAAAATAGTGGAAAAACAAATGAAATGTTTTTTTCATAAAGTGAACTCTACAGACTCAAGCCACCGAAACACAACAGGGACAATTAGCTGATC
>JAKUTG010000136.1:0-6566 GCA_022447905.1 Pseudomonadales bacterium
TCGTTGAGGATGATCTAGAGGGTCCAACGTCCGCGGAAGTTCTAGTTGAAATTAAGGCGACCGGCATCTGCCACACCGATGCATTCACACTTTCTGGGGACGACCCAGAGGGAGCATTCCCGGCAATTCTTGGTCATGAAGGCGCGGGTATCGTGCAAGAAATCGGACCCAATGTATCTTCCTTAGCGGTGGGCGATGTGGTCATTCCTTTATATACGCCTGAATGCCGTCAATGTGCCTTCTGCCTAAACCCGAAAACTAACCTTTGCCAGTCCATTCGCGGGACCCAGGGTCAGGGATTAATGCCTGACGGCACCAGTCGTTTTTCCCTAAAAGGTGAGCCTATCCTTCATTACATGGGTTGTTCTACCTTTTCCAACTATACAGTTATCCCAGAGATTGCTGTTGCCAAAATTCGTAGTGACGCTCCCTTCGACAAAGTTTGCTATATCGGCTGTGGCGTCACCACAGGAGTAGGTGCTGTCGCCTTTGACGCCGAAGTCGAACCTGGTAGTACAGTAGCTGTGTTTGGCCTTGGTGGTATAGGGCTCAATGTAATCCAGGGGGCACGAATGGTTGGGGCCGATAGGATTATCGGGATCGATGTTAATCCTACAAAGGCCATTCTCGGCGCTGAATTCGGCATGAGCGACTTCATCAATCCTAAAGATGTTAATGATGTCACTGGAGCAATTATAGATATGACTGACGGAGGTGTAGACTATTCTTTCGAATGCATTGGTAATGTTGAAACTATGCGCCAGGCCTTGGAATGCTGCCACAAAGGCTGGGGCGAATCTTTCATTATCGGTGTAGCCGGTGCCGGCCAGGAGATCTCTACACGTCCATTCCAGCTAGTAACCGGACGATCCTGGAAAGGCACTGCGTTCGGCGGGGCCAGGGGTCGAACTGATGTGCCGCGGATCGTTGATTGGTACATGAATGGTAAGATCTCGATCGATCCGCTTATTACTCATACTATGCCCCTAAAAGACATTAATAAGGCATTTGACCTCATGCATAAAGGGGAAAGCATTCGCTCAGTGGTGATTTACTAATAGCAATAACTAAGGAAGAGAATCAAATGAAATATCTACATACCATGGTCCGTGTCAGTAATCTTGAAACCTCGTTAGATTTTTACTGCAATAAACTTGGACTTAAGGAATTGCGTCGATACGAAAGCAAGGAGGGACGTTTCACACTAGTGTTTCTAGCAGCGAAAGACGATGAACATGCTCAAGTTGAACTCACATTCAACTGGGATCCCGAAGATTACAACGAGGGTCGCAACTTCGGTCACCTGGCATATGCTGTGGACAATATCTATGATATCTGCCAGAGATTAGCGGAGAATGGCGTTACTATCAATCGCCCTCCTCGAGATGGACATATGGCGTTTGTGCGCTCTCCGGATAACATCTCCATTGAGCTGCTACAGACTGGAAACCCTCTTCCTGAGCAAGAACCCTGGGTGAGCATGAAAAATACGGGGAAGTGGTAGAGCTCTATTGAGATACCCCCCTCGCTCGTTTATGATACTGCCCCTTCACTTCAGCTGATTGTCTTCGCCAATCGACTCTCAGTGAGTTCTGCATTCCCTGCAACATACTTAAACTGCAACAATTGGAAGTAGCACCATGGAATTACTTGACGGAAAGTTGTGTTCCGAACAAATCCGGCGGGAAATAAAAGAGGAAGTAGCCGCTATCAAGGCTAGCGGCAAAAGACAACCGCACCTTGCCGCTATATTGGTAGGAGATAATGGAGCCAGTCAAAATTATGTCAGCATGAAAGTAAAGGATTGTAAGGAAGTCGGTTTCGATTCTACTCTTGTCAAATTTGATGCAAACGTAAGTGAACAAGAATTACTGGACAAGATTGCCGAATTAAACGCGGACGATACTATAAATGGATTCATTGTTCAGCTACCTTTACCGGATCATATTAGTGACAACAAAGTTATCTTGGCGATCGATCCGAGAAAAGACGTTGACGGCTTCTGCCCAGAAAATATTGGTAACTTGTGTCTTGATTTACCAACGTTTGTATCAGCGACTCCAAATGGCATCATGGAACTGCTGCGCCGCTACAACATAGAAACCGAAGGTAAACACTGTGTCGTTCTGGGACGCAGCAATATCGTTGGAACACCAATGGCGATTCTGCTATCCCGTAACAATAATACCGGCAACGCTACAGTCACAATTGCGCATAGCCGCACCAAAAACCTGAAGGAGATTTGCCAGAGCGCCGACATTCTTATCGTAGCAATTGGCAAAACAGAGTTTGTCACTGCAGATATGGTCAAAGAAGGCGCGATAGTTATTGACGTAGGTCAAACCCGTGTGCCGGACGAATCTCGAAAATCAGGATTCCGTAATGTTGGTGACGTTGATTTTGAAGCCGTAAAAAATAAATGTTCTTTCATCACGTATGTAACTGGTGGCGTCGGTCCAATGACCCGGGCCTCGCTGTTACAAAATACACTCAAAGCTCACCAGAGGAGGTAGAGAAATCATTATGTTTAATTCATTAACTCCGCTTCCTCCCGACCCTATTCTTGGACTATCCGTAGCTTTCAAGGCAGATACTAATCCAGAAAAAATCGATCTCGGCATGGGTGTATACAGGGACGCACACGGTAATACACCTGTAATGGGTGCTGTCAAAAAAGCGGAAGAAATGATTCTTAATGCCCAGACGACTAAGGCTTACGTTGGCCCAGTAGGAGCCGCCGATTACAACGACACCATTGCACGGATGGTCTTAGGTGATGTTCTAGTCAACCAACTTGGAAAACGCCGCATGACCGCGCAAACACCCGGTGGAACCGGTGGTTTGCGCCTGACAGCAGACTTCATCAGGAAGGTTAATCCAGACGCGACGGTTTGGGTCAGCGACCCTACCTGGGCTAATCATATCCCGCTTATTGGAGCTGCCGGACTGAAAATCGAAAAATACCCCTACTATAACTATGAGACGCACGGCGTCCGGTTCGATGAGATGGCGGAATGCCTGCAGAAAATTCCCAAGGGCGACCTCGTTCTGCTGCATGGCTGTTGCCATAACCCCAGTGGTGCTGATCTCAACAAGGAACAATGGATAGTAATACGGGATCTCGCATTGGAAACCGGGTTTACAGTATTTGTCGATATGGCTTACCAAGGACTAGGAGACGGCATGGGAGAAGACGCATATGGAACAAGTCTGCTTGCTGAACACCTTCCCGAATTGCTAATAGTTAGCTCTTGCTCGAAAAATTTTGGTTTATACCGGGAACGAACCGGAGCACTGACTATTATCTGCGAGAGCGAAGAGGCTACTACGACTGCTGCCACATTGATTGCTGCGGCTGCACGAGCGAATTATTCGATGCCACCGGATCATGGCGCTTCTATCGTGCAATTGATAATGGATAACCAGGAGCTCCGCAGAGAATGGGAACGGGAACTAACTGGAATGCGTGAGCGCATAAATGAACTTCGTTCCTTGCTAGTCACGCGCATCAAGGAAGCAGGTATTAATCAAGATTTCAGTTTTATCGAAAAAGAGAAAGGAATGTTCTCCTTCCTTGGTATCACGATCGACCAAATCCAGTCCTTAATCAATGACTATAGCATCTACCTAGTAAACTCTAGTCGTATTAACGTTGCTAGTATTAATGATAACAACATCGACTACTTAGTTAGTAGCCTGGCGGCTATATGTGATAAGAATTAATCTTTGTCAATCATTTCTGGATTTCAGTGCAGGGCTTACCGCGGCCGCAAATTCGCGGAGCGCGGCTTCAGTCGTCGGCCAGCTGATGCAGGCATCTGTAACTGATATACCTGGACGAATCTCCTCGAGGTTGTCCGGTATGGGTTGATTACCTTCCTTTAAATTACTTTCAAGCATAAGCCCTATAATAGAACGGTTACCTTGCTTGACCTGTTCGACCACTCCCTCTAGCACCAAAAGTTGTCTTGCCGGATCTTTCTGTGAATTGCCATGACTGCAATCGATCATGATATTCTGTTCATGCCCTGCTTTATGCAGTTTTTCCTCGCAAATTCTGACACTATCCTTATCATAATTAGGAGACTTGCCCCCTCTTAAAATTACATGACAATGAGGATTTCCCTCAGTACGAAAGACAGCTACTTTCCCCTCTTCCGTGACACTGATAAAACTGTGATTAGCGGAAGCAGAGCGAATAGCGTTAATCGCCACCATCATGTCCCCATGAATATCATTTTTAAAACCGATCGCAGAAGAGATTCCGCTGGCAAGCTTTCGGTGAGTAGGCGATTCAGTTGTACGGGCGCCAATGGCCGTCCAACTCACCAGATCCTGCAAATACTGGGGCGAAATTAGATCCAATGCCTCAATCGCAATCGGCAATCCAATTTTGGCTATATCCACCATTAGTTTCCTTCCAATGCGGATACCATTATCTATTCGGTGGCTCCCATCGAGATGAGGGTCATAAATCAGTCCCTCCCAACCAATAGACGTACGAGGTTTTTCAAAATACACGCGCATCAGAATAAGCAAATCGTTTGCCAACTCATCAGCGAGAGGTTTTAACAGGCGCGCATATTCCAGCGCTTCCTCGGGATTGTGAATTGAGCACGGCCCAACAACTAACATTAAACGAGAGTCCTTGCGGCTCAAAATATTCTTTACCGCCCGGTGACCTGCCTTGACAGTTTTCAGCGCACTGCCTTCGAGAGGAAACTCTTCCTTTAAGTCGCCGGGCGTAGGCAGCTCATCATATCCAATGATATGAAGATTATCGATTTCCTTTACACGCTTGACCATTTCTTGCTCGACTCATTTTCAGGAGGATGGATTATGTTGTAAATGCGGTTTTAACTCAAAGGATAATATAACGTTTTAAGGCAAACTGAATTTTTTAATAATCCAAGGCTTTATAAATTAAGTTTCGTTATATACAGTCCTACTCTGGAATGAACGAGCCTGTCTTCAAATAGTGAATCGCATGGTCAATAACTTCGTTGTTAAGCATCATGAAGGTATGCGTCACCGGTAACACCAAATGCGCACTCATACCTTCCACCTTGGTGCTTTCCACTGTAACAACACTATCATTAGGGCCATCCATTAAAAATAGGTTAATTGGATTGATATTAGTGGTTCCCGCGATGATTCCAAGATCGAAATTTACCGGCCCAAGCTCATTTAAAACGCTGTCTGGCCCGGTGCCAAGCGCACCTCCGGTTGGTCCCCACAAAAAACCAATCCCTGGCACTGGTAACAGCCTGTCAACAATCTCACTTCCTTGGTTGGGGGGGCCCAGCATAACAACGCGACCAAGTGCCAGTTTTGACTGTTTTTGAAAGTAGTACCTAACCAAGATTCCCCCGAGCGAATGCGTCACAAAATGAACTTTTTCAGCTCCGTGATAAAGACATGTCGTCAGACCTCTGCCTACTGCGTCAACAGCAAGTATTTTAATTTCGTATCGCCGGGAAGGATATTTGACATTGACAACATGAAAACCGCTGCGCGTAAGTTTGGTTTCAAATTCCGACATAGAGTTGGATATACGAGCCAGACCATGCAGAAGAACTACACATTCTTGGTTGGCCGAAGCTCGAAATGGAAACCAGCACAACAACGTACTGAGCAAACAAATCTTAATCAATCGAAACATCGGCATATTGGCAGTTCCAACAAAGATCAAAAGCGCCAGGGTTAAGTTCACCGCACTTCCCACAGGCCCATTCCCCCCTTTCCACAGGAGCCTCTAACTTCTTGATGATTTGTTCGGCACACCGTATATCCGGTTTTTTCTCGACCCAGACCTCTGGCAGACATTCATTCACGGGTATTTCACCTGCGATTGAATATAACTTGTCATTAATTACCGTCGCAGCAATACCGTACTGCTGAAGCACGTTACGCACATGCCAAGCCATAGCGACATTATCAGCAGTATAGACTCGATTCACTTTAATGAAAGTATATCTGGTGGGTACACCCTAGTGGTAAATATGCTTCCATCTTAACCCAGAAGCAAACAGCATACCTGCATATAGGACCATTCCGCCAACGACAAGTATGGCCAAACGGATGATTTTAGTTACATTGTTCCAGTCGGACCATTGCTGCCAATCTCCTACCATGCTGATCAGAAAATAGGCCATTACACCGTTTGCTACAACGATGCGCGCGAGAAACAAGAACCAGCCGGTTTGAAACCTGAACACTCCATCAGCACGCAAGCCAGCAAGCAGTAAACCAGCATTGAGAAAAGCGGCTAGACTAGTAGCCAAGGCCAGACCTACATGCGCCAGACCATACAAATAAAATACAACATTCAGTATCATATTGGTGGTCATAGCGATAATCCCGATTCGTACGGGTGTGGCTGTGTTCTGGCGCGCATAGTAGCCTGGCGCAAATATTTTGATCGCCATGAAAGCAAGTAACCCAACTGCATATGCCCGCAAACTACCCGATGCCTGCATAACATCGGTCTCGCTGAAATTATCGTTTTGAAAAAGCGTCACCAGTAATGGCTCCGCAATCAGGATTAATGCTAGCGTAGCAGGTAT
>JAKUTG010000137.1:0-6529 GCA_022447905.1 Pseudomonadales bacterium
AATATCCTTGGTACCCCTCAACAATTGCGCACGGTGTGAAATTGTCGCCATCACATTGACACTTGGAAGCCACAGAGAGTTCGAGCTTGCGCTGACCATAATCGTTGCCATCGCCTACATCGAAAGGGAAAGGGGGCGCAGCGCCTGAATCGCCTGTTGAGCAACCCAACGACTTCCGCTGTCACTCAGAAACAGCTAGTGCTGACCAAACCAACAGGAACATCATGCAAATTACTGCTGAAACGATTCCGTTACCGCTCTTAAGCATCGTTCCTATGCACATAGTGGTGATTGCTCTCATAAAATCTCCGCGTCGCCCAGGAATCAAAACTGTGGTGAAAAGAAGTTAGGCTTGTCCTGTTTTTCGGCACGACTGAGTTAGAGTAAGCGTCTCGAGATTTTAGAATCCCGACGGCAGAAACTAGCACCCTGAGTTGTTCTTTGTTCCGTCTGGCATTGTCGATCTACAAAATTTAGTCTCCTTTAGATTCGCCCCCTCTAGATTTACCGCAATTAGGTCTGCACCTTTTAGATTTGCCCTAGTGAGATTTGCTTCAGAAAGATTTGCCTCAGTTAGTTCTGCACCCCAAAGACTTGCGTCAGTTAGATTTGCCCTAGTTAGATCTGCCAGCGTCAGATCAGCTTCGCTCAAATTTGCTTTGGTCAGATTTGCCCCCGTCATTTTTGCCCCTACCAGTTTTGCCCCTATCAGATTAGACCGAATCAGACTTGCTGCCGTCAGATTTGCCCGCTTCAAATTTGCCCGCATCAGATTTGCCCTGGTCAGAATAGTTCCGGCCAGATTCGCATCAGTTAGATCTGTCAGAAGCAGATCTGCTTCGCTCAGATCTGCTTCTGACAGATTTGCCGCAGTCATTTTTGCCCACTTCAGATTTGCCTCAGAAAGATTTGCTCCACGCAAGTCTGCCCCAGTGAGATCGCATTTCGAACATTCATTAGTTTTCCGCAGTTTATCTAGATCATCTTTATTCACAGCAACAGCATCGGCAGAAAATCCCACCAACATCAAAAGAGATAGAACAATGGCAAACAGGCGTTTCATCCTGCTATCTTATTCCTGTTTGGCAGACGCATCCACAAGCGTATGGGTGTGGGGGAAAGACATAAATAGTCACCCTTTTGAGGCAGTCTCTGGTGTAAAAACCTCTTGTATGACACTCGTACAAGACAGGCATTTATAGGTTCGAGTCCGAACGTATCGGTTGTTTGTAGATTCTGGTCCACCCGTATTCCCAGTCGGGGGCTGAAATTCAAACGAGGCAGATCATGCTATTTGCAGAGCGAGGCAGGTTAGCACGGTCGACTGTGTTAAAGGTGTCCGAATAAAGAAACCCCCGGGGAAAGGCCGGGGGTTTCAGATTACCGAAAATCCTAATCGTTTACTTTACTTCGGAACCCAGGGTCTCCAGGTGTCTTCATTCGATGCCATCCACTTTCGAACCGCGTCTTCAACTGTCATTTTTTCAACGTCCACATCAAAGATCATTGGCGCCTGCTGAGCGTTGGAAAGTTTCATGTTCTTAAGCATCTGAATCACGTCAGGGTGTTCGTTGGCGAAGTCCGGGTTTGCAGACTGGAAGGTTACGTCCTCGGGCCAACCGCATGCCGGCCAACAGCTGCCGTCTCCATTCTTGGGTATGCCAATGCCGACCAGATCATAAGCTGCGAAAATCCACAATGGTTCCCAGGCGTACACCAGTATCGGATCACCGCGCTTAAACGCAGCGGTAAGTTCGGCCCATTGCGCAGTGTCTGTTCCGAGTTCTACAGCCTCAAAATTAACGCCGTTGAGGTCGAGTCGCTTCTGGTCATCACAGCCCCAACCTGCGACCGGACAACCGACCAGACGTCCTTTGGGAGCGGTTTCAGGCGACGCAAAGACGTCGGCGTACTGGTTGAGTTTTTCCAGCCCACAGTTGGTACATTGTCCTTTGGCATGCATGCAAAGATCCGGTGCTGTGGCTTTAATGCCGCGCGAGCTATCACCGTCACATACGTAACGAGGAACATAGTAATCACTGGCACCAACCACACCCGATTCAGTGACGTAAACGACAGAGCCGTCGCCACCGTATTCAGCAAAATACTTAGCCTTGGCATCCGCGTTGTAGCTCGGCCAAGTTTCCAAGGCAATGTCCAGGTCGCCGGCGGCCATCGCTTCCCAGCCTGCCGTGCCGGCCATGAAGATCTGCTTGACCTTGTAGTCCATTTCTTCTTCTAGAATGATCTGAGCAAGCTGTCCGAAAACAAGGTTGCCGGTCCAATCGCCTTCCCAGATCTTAACAACACCCTTTGCCGCATAGGAAGTGGCCGGGATGAATGCCATTCCCAGAGCAACTACAAGGGCTACTGTGAATTTTCGTAATAGCGTACAAACGTTCATTGATCGCCTCCGTTAGTGGTTATTCAGGTTGAGTTAGTAGCTGATGAATCGACCTGTACTAGAAATTATATGTTAAATGGGCGCCTCTTTGGGGCGATAGGCCAGAGTGAATTAAATACCTACAGCCAATTGTAGTTAAAAGAGATATATCAATTAGTGCTTCGGGCTATAGGCACGTTTGAGCATATTCAACTAGTGCGTACCGATATTGAGTCCCAATGCTTTTTGTTGGCGCACGCTCAGGGCCTGTGTCAGTCGATCAAGGACGACCGCAAAGAACACGATACCCAGGCCGGCTTGCAGACTCTGGCCCGTGTCGGCCTGGGAGAGCCCTACAAAGACTTCCCGTCCAATGCCACCACCGCCAATCAGCGGGGTTATTATCAGCATGGCGAGCGCCATCATCACGGATTGATTAACGCCCATCATAATCGAAGGCAAAGCGAGCGGTATTTTCACTTTCAATAGCGTTTGAGAGAATGTCGACCCAAACGACGTTGCTGCCTCTATAGCCTCAGTCGATACCTCGCGGATACCAAGATTGGTCAGTCGTATGACCGGGGGTAGCGCGTAAATCATGATGGCGATCACTGCCGAGACCACGTTACCTCCAAAGAACATCAGCACTGGTATGAGATAGACAAACGCGGGTAGTGTCTGCATGGCATCCAATATCGGTCGGATGATGGCCTCGAAAGTATTGTTTACAGCGGCAAGTATGCCCAGCGGTATCCCGATTACCATACACAGAACAACAGCTACTAGTATCTGTGCCATCGAGAACATCCCTATCGACCATAAACCCGTGGCCCCGATAAACAGTAAGCCAACCACACACACGATCGCGGTAGCCCGATTGCACGCTAGCCAGACACTGACGCTGATCAAACCAATCACATACCACCAGGGCAGGCCGACCAGAAAATCTGCAAGCGGATCCAACATCCAGCTGAAAACAAAACCGCGGATCCAGGTGGTAATTCCAATAAACACGGTACTCGTCGTGAGCGCATCCAACCCTGCATCGGCTGGTTTCCGGATTGAAAATTCAAAACTAGAGGGATAGCTGCCAAGTCCGGCCACATGGGCATCGAAGAGGTAGACCAGAGTAAGCAGCGTCACTGAGGTCAGAACATAACCATTGGCGATGACCAGTCGATGGAGTCCACTGCTGAATCCGGTACCTAACGGGCGTGTAATGGTTTGAGCAAGACCCGCCAGAACTTTCGAATACAGAGCGCTAATCCCGTTGCATATTACATAGACGACTGTGAGGCATTGTTCAAAGGTTTCAGCCCAGAGTTGTCCCTGAAGTCGATGCGGGAGCAGCTTGAACCCCTTGTTTGGATCATTGCCCTGTTGGCGTAGGCTTGCAGCGGTAGTGATCCGGTCGAACATGATCGCCATTAGGAGGATCGCGATACCCCCTTCTAAAGCCTGACCGAATCTAAGTCGCCGGAGGCCGGCATAAACTTCGTAGCCCAGTCCGCCTGCGCCAATATAGGCGGCGAGAACTACCAGGGCTAGCCCCATCATGATCGTCTGGTTGATACCCATTGCGATCGACGGCAGTGCCAGAGGAAGTTTTACCTTGAACAGCAGTTGCCTGTGCGTAGAACCAAAAGAGCGTGCTGCCTCGATCGTTTCGTGGGGCACCTGGCGAATCCCCAAGTTGGTTAACCGTGCGACGGGGGGTAGCGCGTAGACTACGATTGCAATGACAGATGGGGGGGAACCAATCCCAAAAAAGAATATTGCAGGTAGCAAATAGACAAAGCCCGGCAGTGTCTGCATGGTGTCCAGTACGGGTCGGATTCCAGCTTCAAACCGATCGTTCTGCGAGGCAAAAACACCGAGTACGATTCCGAGCATGGACGCAAGCAGTACAGATACGAACATCACACTGAGCGTTGACATCGCAGCATCCCACAGATCCAGACTGGCCCAGGCCATAGTCGATAGAGAGCAGACCAAGGCAAGGCGTAAGCCGCCGAATCGTAAAGCGATTAAACCGATACCGAGCACAGTCACAGGCCAGGCAGTCAACACCAAAAACATCTCGACCGCGTCAATTGAATTGCGAATGACATCCGCAAATGCCCGAGTCGCCCACTGGTAGTTTTCCTTTAGCCAGGCTTGTCCATTATTGATCCAGTCAGAAAATGGGAAGGCATCAACAATTTGTTGTGGAAATTTTTGTTCGTCCGGTGTGAGCTGCGCAATTAAGATTGAAATCGCAATCACAACTGCACCTATACCGACCGGCTTAATCAGTTCCCGTTGTTGGTCAGAGAGCTTCATTATTTGTTGGTGATGTGAACAGCTTGAGTCGTTCGATTAATCGGCCATACCCTAACTGCCTTCGATTGCCAGTAGTATCGCGCGATGGTCAACCGCACCCAGCAGTTTGTTATCGGAGTCGACCACAGGAATCGCATGGTTGAGGCGGGTTGCGTTGGCAATCAGTGTTTCGATCAGAGCGCCCGGTGATACGGCAATGTCCTTTTGAACAAGCTGGGTCATGGGAGAACCTGACTCTGAGCCAGCCATGGCCTGCTCGCGGGTTAAGGTGCCCTGATAGCTATTATCCGGGCCGACGACATAAGCCGCTTGAGTCTGCTGTCTGTCCATTATTGCTAGCGAACTGGCCACAGTTTCGTGTTCACCGCAACGACAACAGTCGGTATCCATGATGGAGTTGACGGTCAGAACCTTATGTCGGGGTACATCTTCAGAGAAATCCCGCACATAGTCATCCACGGGATTAGCGACAATCTCTTCAGGTGTTCCAATTTGAACAAGCTCACCATCCTTCATGATCGCAATGTGGTCACCCATTTTGATGGCTTCCAGGAAATCGTGCGTAATGAACACCATCGTTTTGCGGACGACGGACTGGAGTCGAAGCAGTTCATCCTGCATTTCACGGCGAATCAGAGGGTCAAGTGCACTGAAGGGTTCGTCAAACAGCATGATCTCCGGGTCGACTGCCAGCGCCCGCGCGAGACCGACCCGCTGCTGCATGCCGCCCGACAATTCACGGGGGTAATTGTCACCCCAGCCGCTCAGGCCAACAGATTCCAGCACTTCCCCGGCTTTCTTGAGTCGTTCATCCCGAGGCATGCCCCGTACCTCAAGGCCGTAGGCAATATTCTCGACGACGCGGCGATGAGGGAGTAGACCGAAGTGTTGGAACACCATGCTCAATTTATGACGACGCAGCTCAATCAATTGTTTTTCCGGCATGGTCACGGTGTTCACGCCATCGACCAGTACTTCACCCTGCGTGGGTTCGATCAAACGAGAGATGCAGCGAACCAGAGTTGATTTACCACTGCCAGAGAGCCCCATTACCACGAAGGTCTCACCGCGTTCGACTTGGAATGAGACATCTTTGACAGCGATAACGTGTCCGGTCTTTTCCTGTACATCGGTTCGTGACCAGGTAGGATCGACCTCCTGCAGGATCTTTTTTGGGTTGGGTCCGAAGACTTTCCACAGTCCCTTGCAGACTATCGGTATGCCCTGTGGTTTTTTATCGGTCATTAAGCGTTATCCATTTATTGTCAATAGTATTCAATATCCGATCACTTCCTCAGCCATCTGAACGATAGCATGTTTGTGATTGTCATCGGAGGCGCTTTGGTTCTCCAGCACACTGAAGAAGACTACGACTGTTGCAGTTTCGGGGTCAACTATCAATAGCTGCCCACCCCAGCCACCGTGGCCTATCCAACGGCCATTGGTCATGAGTTGGTTGCCATAGTGTATGTGGTTGTCTGGGGATGGATAAACCGGACCCGTGCAGCTTCTTGCTGCATTCATGAAAGAGTCGCTTCCGACGCGTTCGCCGTTAATGCCTCGACACTGCCGGGTAAAGACAAGACCAAAACGCGCGAGATCTCGGGCACTCAGACACACACCGCCGTTGGTATTTGGGATTCCCGTATGATCCGTAGACATGTGGAAAATGTGCTCGATGCCGGCTGCTTCGACAATGTAGACAAAGTGATCTCGCAGACTCTGACCACTGACCCGCTCAGCGATCCATGCTAGAACATCGGTACTGGCGGACTTGTAATTCACCTCCTCGGAGCGATTCAACAAATCGTCAGATTTTATTGT
>JAKUTG010000138.1:0-6527 GCA_022447905.1 Pseudomonadales bacterium
CTTCCTGAGCGGCGCCCTGGACTCGGTGGAATTGGCGCTAGTCCCGACCAGATCTATCGCACGCCTCAGTCAATCGTTGTAATGAGCGGACCAGGTTTACGCTTCTCATGGAGTATTTACCGAGGGCCGGCTAAATACGCTAAATTTGAGCCAGCACAATTCAAAACTTATATGGATTCGCGCGCGTATGCGAATTCACCTTGGTCGCCACCTTATATTGTTCCTGAAGTACCGGAAGGTAATCGGTGGGCGTCGACAGTCACTTTTGACCAGCCCGGTGAATATGTTCTGAGGGGTATTGCCAGCGATGGCTCCATGTTCTCTTATCAGAATGTAAACGTAACGGTCACACGCTAGAACACCTGCTTCTAGGGATACTGCCTAGTCGGTTAAATTGAAACTTGATAGAGGCACTGCAACGAAATTGTTGCAGTGCCTTTTTTATGCTCTTGACTCGCATGGCAAAGTCTATAGAGCTGGGCTATGCTAGCCTCAGCTAAAAATAATAATCTTGGTGGTGTCGCTGCTTAACGACTAGCTAAAGCTCGAGGACGCACGTTGCATCAGTTATTGTACTGATTTACCCTCTATCCCTCAGCCTTCGAAAAAAGACAATCCAGACTATCTTCTGCTCTGGTGAAGGTTAAGGAGGCTTATTATGTGCAGTTTCAGAGATATCGTTTGCGCCAGTGCGATTATGCTGGTTATCCTGTCTGCAAGTTCCAAATTGGCAGCCCAGTTAGAACCCATTAATAATCGGCCTAACCCATATGTGGCCGTGGATGGCTGGGCCAACTTACCTGACGGTAGGGAGTGGGGTTCAACTGCCGGTGTTGATATAGACCCAGACGGGCGACACCTTTGGGCGATCGATCGCTGCTGTTCTAATAGCTGTGCAGGTTCCGATTTGGATCCTATAGTGAAGATAGACCCTGACGGAAACGTGGTTACCGCTATTGGTGGGGGGTTGATGCTCTTTCCCCATGGTTTGCATGTGGATCGTGACGGCAATGTTTGGGTAACCGACGCTCAAGGACCTGACCCGTCTAATCCGGCTACCGCAGGCAAAGGTCACGTGGTGTATAAATTGAGCCCGGAAGGGGAAGTGCTTTTGACGCTTGGTCAGCCTGGGCTTGCTGGTGATGGCTCGGGAGCGCTATTGGAAACGCCCTGCGACGTGGTAACGGATGCAGATGGCAATGTTTACGTGGGAGACGGGCACAGTGGTCAGAATGCAGGGGCCACTGCCGATACAGTTGCCCGCATAGTCAAATTTGATCGCAATGGGAATCTTATCAATTATTGGGGAGGCTGGGGATCTGGCGCTGGACAGCTTAAGACTCCGCATGCGGTCGACATTGACTCCCGGAATCGGCTCGTCGTCGGGGACAGGGGCAATAACCGTCTACAAATATTTGATTTGGAAGGTAATTATATAGGAGAGTTCAAATCTTTCAGCCGGCCTAGCGGAATCTACATAGCAGCCGATGATACGATTTACGTAGCCGATTCAGAATCAGAATTCGATAATACCCGAAACCCAGGTTGGGAAGCTGGTATCAGAGTCGGATCTTTACTCGATGGCATAATAGATTACTTTATTGACGGTACCGTAGCCGCCTATCCCGATGGATCGAATCCAGAGGGAGTAGCTGTGGATTCTGCCGGAAACGTTTTTGGAGCAGTTGTTTCAGGTGGGGGAGCTATGATCAGATCTTCTAGAAGATGATCGCGCAATTAGTTTCTCCGAACTACTTTTGGTTGCTCGGTTTATTCATTGTTTTTAAAAATGATGGGAGAACATAGATGACTCTTTACAAATTCAAATTTATGGCCTTGTTGTGTGCAGTGCTGTTTTTTGTTCTAGGCCCTCGTGCATTTTCAGATGATACAAAATGGACTGCTACTAAAACTATTGACGGCCATCCTGATCTTCAGGGTGTATGGGGGAATAACACAATTACTCCATTAGAGCGACCGGAGTTTTTTGGAGACAAGGAATTTTTAACGGATGAAGATGTGGAGTTTCTCAATCGAAGGATCAGCGAAATACAGGCTGAAGGATCTGATGCTCTTTTTACTAGTGGTGTCCTAGAGGCAGCATTGTCAGGGGAAGTAGTGTCTTATGATCCGACTACTGGTAATTATGATTCTCAGTGGATGGTGGACAGAACTGTCCATGGTCGTACCTCCCTAATTACGGACCCACCCAACGGAAAGCTACCAAAGATGACTGATGAGGCGTCAGCTTTGGCTAAGCAGGCTGAGACCCGCCAAATTGAGCATCCAGCCGACTCGTGGAGCGATCGACCTCTTGGTGAAAGATGTATTACTTTTGGTGCGCCGGACATTTGGCTGTCTGGCTACAACAGCTATTGGCACATTGTGCAGTCAAAAGATAGCATCGCCATAGTTCAGGAAAAGATACATGATGTCCGCATAATTCCAATTGTTGAAAAGCCAAAGTTAGACGGCAAAATTTCTCTCTGGCATGGAGATTCGAGAGGTTGGTGGGATGGGGAGACTCTAGTGATTGAAACAACAAATTTCTCGGGAAAAGCCGACTTGCTTCATTCTGTATCTGCCACGGGCCAGCAAATAAGGGGGCCTGGCCCAAGAGCATCTGAAAGGACATACACTGAACGCATTACTCGGGTCGCCAAAAACGCGATTCGTTATGAAATCACGAGCTCAGATCCTGGCACTTACCAACGGCCTTATACCGTTGAAATGACGCTTGACTATACCGAAGACCCAATCTATGAATACGCGTGCCATGAAGGCAATTATGGGATGACTAATATTCTCTCTGGTCATCGGGCTCAAGAGCGTTTTGCTAAGGAATCGGGGTCGCAGAACTAGTCCCGTGACTGGATCGAATAAATGAAAATTAAGAAGGGGTTTCGTGCTTTGGTTGAGGAAGCCGAAGCACAGGTGGAGTCGCTGACACCGGAGCAGGTAGATCAAAAGCTGCATCAACCTGGTGTTAGGCTGGTCGACCTCCGTGATATTCGTGAATTGAAGCGGGAAGGCAGAATTCCCGATTCACTCCACGTGCCCCGAGGAATGCTGGAATTTTGGATCGATCCCGATAGTCCTTATTATGTGAAAGAATTTGATGAGGTCGAGGAAATAATTCTCTACTGCAATAAGGGCTGGCGTTCGGCCTTAGCAGCATTTTCCCTGAAATCCATGGGCATAGAAAAAGTTACCCACATGCGGGGTGGCATGGAGCAGTGGCAACAGGAAATCGGAAGAATCGATCCACCACCGGTACGCAAGGATTCCTGATCCATCATACGCTATTTTTCTGATCCAGATGGTATTCGAATCCAATTGCAAGATCCTAGCTACTGTGGCGGCGGCGGATACCCTGGTGACAGTTGTCCTCCATTGGCGTAAAACCGTTAGCAACTAAAGAAAGTATTATGGAATATCGCTACGTAGGAAGAAGCGGATTACGTGTGTCGCCAATCTGCATGGGAACCATGGGTTTCGGTACTTGGAGTGATCGGAAAGAATCTTTCAAGATCCTGGAAAAGGCCTACGACCGGGGTATCAATTTTTTCGATACAGCCGAAGTCTATCCGGTCCCACCTACAGTCGAATTGGCTGGAGTGACGGAGGAAATATTTGGTGAGTGGATCAAGACAAAGCCTCGAGATTCCCTGATTATTGCCACAAAGGTTGCGGGTGCGGCATCAGGGTGGTTTGTTCCGCCCGTTCGCCATGGACTCACAGCAATCGATCGTCATCACCTGCAGGCAGCAATCGAGGGTAGCCTGAGTCGTCTTGGTATCGATTATATTGATCTTTATCAGGTACACTGGCCCGACACTATTGTGCCTATCGATGAATCTATGGAAGCGTTGGACCGATTGGTTCAGGCCGGGAAGGTGAGGTATCTCGGCACATCCAATGAAAATGCTTACGGTCTCACCAAGGCCAACACTATCGCTGACTATGAAGGGTGGGCACGATTCGAATCTATCCAAAATAATTTTTCTCTGCTTAATAGACGCTTCTTCGACGAACTTGCCAATGTCTGCAAACGAGAGCAGATTTCGTTATTACCGTATTCTCCAATTGGAGGAGGTGTTCTTAGCGGCAAATATAATGGTGGCAAGGTTCCTTTGAATTCCCGTTTCGATGACTATCAAAAAAACGAAAATTCTAGGCAGCGAGCAATGTCGAAGCGATTCGTCAACAAGGATACATTGGCATCCACCGAGAAATACCTGGAAATAGCTAAAAAAGCGAGTTTGTCACCGGTTACTTTAGCTACTGCCTGGAGCATGCACTTTGATTTTGTGGCTTCCACGATTATTGGTGCCCGCTCCGCAGATCAACTTGATGAGGCTCTCGCTTCCCTGGAAGTCAGCCTGAGTAAAGATATCCTAAGTGAGTGTAATGAAGTACATAATCAAATCCCTTACCCGATGGGTTAGTTTCGCCGGATTTTTGCAGTTTTCACTCGCAGGGCATGGGCAGATCGTGCATATCGCTCATTGTATGGCCGATTGTCCGTCCGGTGCGCCGCCTAACCACGAGACCGTAGTACACCAGTTATATGTGGCTTCGGTGAATTTAGAAACCGGGCTTCCTGGCTGGGTGGCCTACCGGGTTTTGAGAGATTCAATTGGAGTCGCGTCTCTACTGCCACGCGTGTGGCAACAGGATCAATTGCTTCCCGAAAACATGGGCATGGACCAGAGGGATTCACGAGGTTCGCGCGTTACGCAGGTGGATCCAAGTGCTCAGTCTTACAGATCTTATCGAATTAACGAATACGTTTTTGAGTCAAAAGACCGAGGTCGTTTGACCCCGATGAGTAGTTTTGCCGCTACCCCTTATTGGGAGGAGCTGAATAATACAACCAATATGGCTCTAATGCCTGGTCAGTTGCGAACAGGAAGCTGGGCCAGGCTGGAACCAGCCATCAACGAGTTGGCGGCAACCCAGGGAGAGTTATATGTAATCAGTGGGCCGCTCTATGAAATTTCCGAGCCTCTAGGTTTGCGCAGCACCGGCTTTGGCGGACAACCTTCGGCTTATTTCAAGGTGGTTGCAACGCAGAAACGACACGCGGCTTTTATCTTCGACTCAAAACTTGGCTTGACCGCGCGTTATTGTTCTCAGCAGAATACCTTGCAAAGAATAGAGGAGTTGAGCGGACTTAAACTTTTTCCTGGTTTGCAACAGACAAATAGGCGAGATCTGGCCATTGAGTTGCGGTGTCCAGAAAATTAAAAGGAACAGGAATCATAAATGACTTTTCTATTTCCACCTCATCCGACCTCGGTAATACCAGTGCAAGACAGCGATCACGCTTTTCCGGTACATCGTATCTATTGTGTCGGCCAGAATTATAGTGATCATGTTAAAGAGATGGGCGGCGATCCTAGAGAGAATCCTCCTGTTTTTTTCAGTAAACCTTCTGATGCAGTGGTGATCGGTAACCAGCCAGTAACTTACCCTCCAGCCACATCCGATCTGCACTACGAGGTGGAGTTAGTGGTTGCGCTTGCCAGTGGAGGTAGCGATATAGGGGTTGAAGAGGCACTAGCCCGTGTTTTTGGTTATGCCGTGGGCATTGATTTTACCCGACGCGATTTGCAGGCCGAAGCTAAAAAGGAAGGCAGACCCTGGGATGCAGCTAAGGGTTTTGACCAATCAGCCCCGACGTCTGCCATAAGGTCGAAGAATGAGGATGACCACCCACTAGAGGGAAGAATATCATTGAGTGTTAATGGAGAAACCCGACAGGATGCCATGCTCTCCGACATGATTTGGTCGGTGCCTGAAATTATCAGTGAACTTTCCAAATATTACGAATTAAAAGCTGGTGATCTCATATTTACCGGGACTCCCGCTGGGGTATCGGCGGTCGTTGCTGGAGATCAGATAAGCGCTGAAATTGAAGGTGTGGGAGAAATGAATTTCGTTTTAGTAGCGGGCTGAGTGGCTCGTTAAATTTTTCCACCATTACCGAAGCATTTGAGCTGATCGTTAGATGCTGGTTGGCGAGGTACACTTCAACTGAATTCTTCACGATTGTCGTCGAGTTCCTCATAGTTGAATTCCTGGTTGATACGTTTATTGTCGAGGCGTTCTTCAATGCGCCTGCGGAGTTCAGTAATGTCTGATTTAAAGCTGGGAGCGTTAATCTTCACTTCCGATCCTTCTTCCGGAAATACTGTGGTTGCTTCAATAAAATCTTTACTTTCATCTGCGGAGTCGTCCCATTTATGCTCTTTCATGACGTTTGCCTCCATACTGTATGGCCCATCATTAACTAACCCGTTGGGTTAATTATTTTGCGAAGCTTTAATATGCTTATCGTTAGTCAAGGGGCGAATCTTCAATAAAATTCAAAAAAAATAATTGAAGCCGAGCCTTATTTTAGACAAAAAGAGGGAGAGATTTATAAGGCAACGAATTGCTCGATAACTTGTTGGCGTATCTCTTTCTTGGCTATTTTGCCTGAAGCAATGCGCGGTAATTGTTTATATTGGAAATAGAAACGC
>JAKUTG010000139.1:0-6469 GCA_022447905.1 Pseudomonadales bacterium
CAAAAGTATAAACTACGTTACCTGAGGCGATACTGACGTATTGTTTGCCTTCTGCTTCAAAGGTGATCGGTGCTGAGTGCACTCTGCGACCTAGTGATATATTCCATAACTCTTCGCCGGTTTCCGCATTTAGTGCGAAGAAATACCCATCTGCACTACCAGTGAAGACTAGCCCACCGGCAGTTGTAGTAATTCCTGCTGAAGATCGTGGCATTATGGGAAATTCCCATTGAATCTCTGCCGTCGCCGGGTCTATAGCGCGGATGGAGCTATGGAAAGCGTCCATTGGCTGGTCGAAGCGGCCACCACCCCCTGTAAAACGTTCGCCTTCCTCATAGTCTTCATCTCGTTTGAAGAAAATCTGCTCACCATCGAATGAAGTTACGTAAAAATAGCCGGTTTGTTGGCTGTAACCAGGAGAGTACCAGTTGGTGCCGCCAGTAATTGGTGGTGACACCATGATGCCCTCATAGGTTGGGAAAAGGCCGGGCACTCGAATAGGTTGTCCATTCGCGTCGAGTCCTTCTGCCCAAGTCTGGGAAGCAAAAGGCTTGCCGGTCAGGAATTGACCGGTCGCGCGATCTATAGTGTAAAAGAAGGCATTTCGGTTTGCCCACATCATAACTTTACGTTGCTGTCCCTGGAAATCGATGTCTGCCAGGATAGGTACTTGGATAGCATCCCAATCGTGCACATCATGGGGTGTAAATTGGAAGTACCATTCAATTTCACCAGTATCGCCGTTTAATGCTAGTGCCGAATCAGAGTAGAGGTTGTCACCAAGACGTGCGTCACCATTCCAATCAGGACCGGGGTTACCGGTGCCCCAGTAAACAAGGTTAAGATCAGCATCATAGGCGCCAGTAATCCAAGTAGCGGCGCCTCCGGTTTCCCAACTGTCGCCGGACCAGGTATCGTTACCAAATTCGCCAGGGCCGGGAACAGTATAGGTACGCCATGCTAATTCTCCTGTAACCGCGTCATAAGCATCTATGAAGCCGCGGATACCGAATTCACCACCTGCAATACCTGTTACCACTTTATCTTTTACAATCATCGGTGCGGCAGTTTTGCTATAACCGGAGCTGTGTTCGGCTACTTCCGCATCCCAAATCAGGTTACCGGTTCGTGCGTCAATAGCCACAAGATGCGCATCGAGCGTACTCATGTACAGGGTTTCACCCAGGATAGCCACGCCACGATTGTTACGCCCGCAGCAGATACGCAAGTCATCAGGTAATTCATGATCATAGCGCCAATATTGGCGACCAGTGGCAGCATCCACGGCTACCACGTTACTCGGAGCTTCGGTTATAAACATAATGCCATCGACCACTAATGGTACAGTTTCGGCGCGATCGATAACCGGAATTTGGTATGCCCACTTCATTTCGAGTTGGTCGATGTTGTCGACGGTGATATCGTCGAGCAGACTGTAACGCTGGCTGTCCAGTGTTCCGGAATACATCAACCAGTTTTCCGGTTCTTGTCTGGCGTCGACTAAGCGCTCCCAGGTGACGGGCGAGAAAGCTGGTGTCATGACTGTTTCGAATTGCTGTTCTTGCGCCGTGAGCTGACCCAAGGCAGTAGTCACCATTAAGGTGCTTAACGTAAGTAGTGCACGTTTCATTCTAGTTTTCCTCCCTTCTCAAAGAGAACAGATAGGCGACAAGGTCATCTAATTCGCTCTCTGAAAGTAATTGATCATAGCTGGGCATAGTTGATTGCTCGATCCGTTCATAAGATTGAATCTGGTTCTTGCGAAACGACCAGAGATCGGCGTCGTTATCCATGATGCGTAGTGAGAAACTATCCTCGCCCATACGAAATCCATTACGCGTGATGCCGTCCGGACCTGTAACGCTGATAGTCCACCAACGAGGGGCTACATTGTCATGAGGATTGGTCATCGAACTCATGAGTTCATCAGGCGCCGCATTTTCGCCAACGCGAGATAGGTCTGGACCTAGGCGTCCGCCTTGGCCGTTGACCATATGACAATCGGCGCATTCGCCTTTACCACGAAACAGTGTGTCACCGGAATTGGCATTTCCAGCTAGCTCAACGGAAGAAGGATCGTAACGTAGCGACTCGATATAGGTTACTAGTTGCCATACCCGTTCATCCGGCAGATCGCTATCTACTGGCAACATGGCCGTGTTCGGTACGCCTTCACGTATGATATTGAAGATGCCAACATTGCTGCTGGCGCGGCTCAAGCGACCGGTCAGATCAGGTGCGCCGGTTTCATCATTGCCTTTGGCATCAAAACCATGACAACGGGAACACTGCCGCTCGAAATACCGCTCGCCCTGATTGATGTCGTAGGGGGTGTTAAAAAGATTACCCGCGTCTTCAGCATTTGCCAGTAGGCTAGCTAGAGAAAGACTTAACACACCTCCGATGAGGAGTGCTTTCCAATAATGTATCAAGTTAAAGCCCATGCTCACTCCTTTCTGGTTCTTCGGCGAGGCCGACTAGTGTATCACCGCCAAATCCAGTTGTGTGTATGATTTTTAATCAATTTAAGGTTGTAACTGCTTTGCTAGATTGTTAAACCGAAATCTGACAGCAGTCGCCTAAATAATTATTTTCTGGGTCTGTATTTGATTTGTATAAACAACAGCTAACTTTCCGCAGAGCAGTGCACGCTATAGTGATCATAGCAATTTCTAGGGAATCGATGATGTGTGAAATGTATGTACTCTTAGACTATATGCCCGACCCACCGGCCTGCTAGCATTACACCGGCCCAAAGTACCAGTGAGAGGCTACCGGTGATCTTAAGTTGAGTTGGAGTCGCTACCACGTCGTCCCATTTTTCGACGTGCCGATAAACACGGTAATGAAAATAGGTCATGTTAAGACCGGCAAGTACTAGAAGAAAGACTTTCCATTGGAACGCAGGATTTACCACATGGGAGGCTGCGCGGGTGATAAACATACCGAAGCCAGTAATACTCGCGACGATGAAGGCACTCCAGGCCCAGGGAACGAGTTCTCGGTTTAGGGTGCTGATAGAATAGCGTGTAGCAGCTATGCCAAGAAGGCGGAGGTCCACCCACAGGATTGAACCAACCACCAACGTAGCAGCGATAACGTGGATGGATTCCAGAAAGGGGAACAGCCAAGTGCCGCCGATCTCCCAACTGATTGGCCAATTCTCAATGTCTATCCATTTTGGTGAAGTGAGAAAGTTATTAAGCATCTTAGTGTTATGCAGGAAAATAAATATATTCGGAATAAGCGATCCAGCGGCCCGCCATAGCCACCATAATCCACAAGCCCAGCGACACCAGCGCGATGCATCTGGCTGTCCATACTCGGGGTTTATTTAGTTCCCAGTAATTCGCCTGATTTCTGCTCGTGATGTGAAAGAATAGGGCAAGTAGTATAGCTGGAATAAGGAAGCTAACCTTCCAGCCGAAGATCGGATTATTGAAGTAACGATTAGGTCGGGCAAACAAAAAGAATGCTCCTGAGACGAAGTTACTTGCTAACGCCCACCATAGCCACGGCATTACCCGGTTAGTCATTTCACCGATCTTTTGACTTGGCACCGCCAAGCCTAGAACGCGCAGATCTAGCAGAACTATCGAACCCATGACTACTGTTATCCCGAGGATATGGACAGTCTGAATAATCGGTGGAAAACCCGGGATATTTCGAAGTGCCCAGAGAGCGCCTTGCTGAAGGAATGAGTCAGACAGCAGGCCAGCAATATTGCTCATAATTTCAGGCATCTCTTAACAGTATTTGGTTCTAGCCAATGCTGGAGGAGAATACCATGAATGCTCTGAATGCTGGCAACTCGATAACTTTGAGGAATTAATTACCCATAAGTGCAGTTACAAGTAAGCTATTACCCTGGGCCTTAAGTCCTGTAGGGCCGTGGCTTGAATTAAGCTCTTTCGCCATATGGCTCCATCAATATCTTTCTGTGCATAGGTTGCTATGTTCTTTTCATGTAGCGGTGAATTTCGTTTACTAGGCTATTGCTGAAAAAGGATAGTAATTAAAGGTTTTTGTCCGTCACTGCTCCTTCCGATGCTGACGTTACGGTTGCCGCGTATTTTGCTAGTACGCCTCGTGTGTAGCGCGGTTCCGGTTGACGCCAAGCCTCCAGTCGCCGGGCGATGTCCTCTTCACTGAGATCGAGTGTGACCGTGTTGCTTTCGGCATCAATTGAAATGCGATCACCTGTCTTGACGATCGCGATAGGGCCGCCCTCGAATGCTTCTGGGGTCACGTGGCCCACAACAAAACCGTGGGAGCCACCTGAAAAGCGGCCATCTGTAATTAATGCCACATCCTCACCGAGGCCCTTACCCATGATTGCTGAAGTTGGAGATAGCATTTCTCGCATGCCTGGTGCTCCCTTCGGGCCTTCGTAACGGATAACGATCACATCGTTTTTTACTACTGTACCATCTAGGATACCCTTGAGACATTCCTCTTCGGATTCGAATACCCTAGCACTACCAGAAAATGACAGGCCTTCCTTACCGGTAATCTTGGCTACAGCACCAGTCGGTGCAAGGTTACCTCGCAAGATAACGAGATGACTGTCTTTCTTTATGGGGTTATCTAGTGGTCGAATGATGTCTTGGCCTTCAGGATAAGGCTGTACGCCAGCTAGATTTTCTTCCAGCGTGCTACCAGTGACAGTTAAACAGGCGCCTTCGAGCATGCCATTATCGAGCATAAGTTTCATCAAGGGCTGGATACCACCAATCTTGATCAATTCCGACATTAGGTATTGGCCACTTGGTTTTAAATCCGCAATCATGGGTACCTGCTTGCCGATGCGGGTAAAGTCGTCTAGTTCTAGCTCCACGTTTATTGTGTGCGCCATGGCTAATAGATGAAGAACGGCATTGGTTGAGCCACCAAGGGCGATCGTGACTTTGATGGCGTTTTCAAATGCGGCCTGGGTCATGATGTCGGAGGGTTTAATATCGTGCTCAAGTAGGCGCATTATTGCGCCGCCTGCGCTCAAGCAGTCGTTTGTCTTTTCTTGAGAAATGGCGTCCTGCGCTGAGCTATTTGGCAGGCTCATACCTAGTGCCTCTATGGCGGAAGCCATGGTGTTCGCGGTGTACATACCTCCGCATGAGCCTGGGCCAGGAATAGCTGTTTCTTCGATTTGCTTAAGCTCAATATCTGAGACAGTGCCGGCAGCGTGAGCACCAACAGCCTCGAACACGGAAATAATATTTGTGTGATTGGGGCCAGGTTGGATCGTGCCACCATAAATAAAGATAGAAGGCCGGTTCAGGCGAGCCATGCCCATCAGTAGCCCCGGCATATTCTTGTCGCAGCCACCTATGGCGATAATGGCGTCATGACCCATGCAGCCAGAAACCGTTTCAACGCTGTCAGCAATTACTTCGCGGGAAACTAGGGAATACTTCATCCCTTCAGTGCCCATGGATATGCCATCAGAAATGGTAATGGCGTTATAAATAATCCCATTACCACCAGCCTCATGTGTGCCTTTGCTTACTTCTTCAGCAAGTCTATTGATGTGCATATTGCAGGGTGTAACCATAGACCAAGTGGAGGCGATACCGATCTGCGGTTTGGCAAAATCTTCATTCTTAAATCCTACGGCCCTTAGCATGGATCTGCTAGGGGCTTGGCTATCTCCATCAACAACAATCTTAGAATATTTACGTAAATCTTTATTATTCATAGATATTTAAGTCTAAAGTTAAGGAAATGGGTTAACTCAGTTGCGCTGGATTGCCGCCAGCAGACCAAGCGCCTTTTGAGCGGTACTTGTGCGAGGGCGCTACTATACACTAGCCAGAGAATGATGGCAGTACGCCTCTTTGCAGGTTAAAAGCCATTTTTAATCGGATGTGTTTAAATCATGACGTCCGGAAACGGAAAGATTTTCCCAGAAAAGCAGTATCATAGCCGCTACTGATACTCAAATGGCAATGTTTTGTTACTTAACTCCGATGATTACAAAAGCGCCCGTATGAATCGAGACGCTCTAGAATCTAGACTCATTGAGTTTACGTTTTCGTACCTTCCGCCGTTTGACTGGAGATCGATGTTAGCTTTCCTGAATTACCGTTCAATTCCTGGCATTGAACACATAACGGAAAATTCCTATTCGCGCACAATTAGGCATGACGGGACCGAGGGAGATTTTCGTGTCGCTTTTGAGGACGGCACCAACCAAGTTCGAGCGTATATCAATTACCCTAATACCCGCCGGTTGTCTTCCGTTATTGATCGTATTCGCTCGATTTTCGATCTTCACACAGATAGTTCTTTAATCGATCGGCACCTGGCTCGAGACAAGTTGCTACGACCAATTGTAAAGCAATTCCCGGGGTTGCGGGTGCCAGGATGTTGGGATGGATTCGAGTTGGCGGTGCGAGCGATTCTCGGTCAGCAGGTGTCCGTGAAGTCGGCATCGAACCTTGTAGCACGTATCGCTGATCGGCATGGAAAG
>JAKUTG010000014.1:0-21429 GCA_022447905.1 Pseudomonadales bacterium
TTCCGAAACCGGGGTGCCAAGTCGCACAGCTTCCTGAGAATTGGCAAAAAGGCCATATAGAACGATTGAAGCCGTGACAGCGGTGTAACCTAGACGCTTAAATATAGACATTACTCACCTCGCCGGCGCGATTTACCCCCCAACTCTGGATGCAAGGATTATGATAACGATTTATCGTGCCTCGATCGGCAATCACTGCGTCACGAGTCGGTTGGACATTGCCCTGGCTATCGGTAGCGCGGCTCTGCAAAACTGCATCTCCGCCATTCCACTCCCAAGGAATGCTAAAACGGGCTAGGGCTTTTTCGAACTGATCGCTTTCTATTAAGGCATCCGCCCAGCTACGACCCCCATCCGCGCTGACTTCTACTCGACGAATGCTGCCACTGCCTGACCAGGCGATACCCGTAACCTTATACAACCCTTGGCTATTAAGGGCCATTTGTCCAGAAGGTGAAGTGATCAGTGACTTGGTTCCCATTGGAAACGTAAACTGATAACTCGATCTATCGGGCATCGTATCTGTATATTTGCTAGTTTCATCTCTGAATTGAGCTGGTTCACGGGTTAGTTTGAGTTGGGTAAGCCACTTTACGCTAATGTTTCCTTCCCACCCGGGGCAAAACAAGCGAATAGGGTAACCCTGCCCAGGTCGGACGGGCTCGCCGTTTTGGTACAATGCCACTAATACGTCATCTAAGGCTTTACTTAACGGAACTGAGCGCCCCATGCTGGCTGCATCGGCTCCCACGGCAGCAACCCAACTAGCTTCGCGGAGAACTCCTGCTTCATCCAATAAAGTAGACAAGGGAATGCCAGTCCACTCCGCACATGATACAAGCCCGTGCAGGCTTTGAGCTGTTCCATTTTCATTCCCGCCGCGAAGCAGTGCGCCACTGTTGCCCGAACATTCTAGAAAGTGAATTTTGCTCACCATCGGATATTTTAAAAGGTCCTCATACTCAAAGACCAGGGGCTGTCGCACGAGACCGTTAATGACAAGTTTGTGTTCTGCCGGGTTAATATCTGGGATTCCAGCGTGATGTCTTTCAAAATGAAGGCTGTTGGGTGTAATAGTTCCTTGTAGATGCTGTAAAGGAGAGCGCGACGAACCGCCACCGGGGTAAATTGGGTTTGGAGCTCCGGCTAATCGTTGCATATGCTCCGCGTGTGTCGAACGACTTCCGTATCCACTAGCCCCTGGTCCGGGTACTTTAGACCAGGCCGGTATTTCGAGTTTAAGGGCTGAATCTGCTCCCAAGACGCTGTTGGAAGCAGCCATGCCTAGTCCGGCAGCACTGATTTCTAACAGATGACGCCGACTAATAAGCCCATTGCCAGCGACTTTGTCGAATACTTTATTCGGCATGACTATTTCCTGTTGTTAGTTAAATGCCTAGATAGTCTTTTGTTTCAGTTACTTCTGAAAGACTATCATCTTGCCAGAGAGCATAGAAAGCTTGGTATCTTTGTCTAGCGTTGTAATCGTCATCCATACCCGCATAACTTCTAGCTGCGCCTAATAGCGCCCGCGGACGGTTAGCCATCCGTCTTAGAGAGGACTCATAAAGTTCGGCTGCTTTTTCGTGATTACCCATCGCAAGTAATACTTCACCTGCCAGTTCGTGCACCGGTTTTAGTGGGCTAGCCGCTCCTCGCGGTGGAGTCTGATTTTCCGCAATAGTAACTGCCTCCATCAGCATGGATAAAGCCTCTTCTTCCTGGCCCTTTTTAAATTTGGTTAGGGCTGAAACCTGGATGCTTATGAGGTTGAGAGTTGCATTGTTGGGACTCTGTGAGGCAAGGCTTTCCAGTCTATCGGCGACAGCTTGTGCTAGATCAAGATCCCCGAGGTTGGCAGCGCTTAGACCGAGTGCTAGCAATTCATCTCCATTTAAGGAGTCTGTTAGTTCATAAGTCTCCCAGTTCTCCGTCTCTATAATGTGACGCGCTTTCATCGTTTTAAGCGTTCCGGCTGAGCGTGGATCGCCAGGATTTTTTGCGAGTACTTCACTAGCCCTGTCAATCCACATGTCGGATCTCTGAAAATCGCCTCGCTGAAGATCTCCATATTGACCCCAATCAGATGAATGGTTCTGGTCTCCCGCAGCATCGCCGGGTTCCCAAAGGTCCGCGCCCGCTTGAAAAGCTGAATTGTTCCATTCAGATACTCTGTCCCACATGCCATGTTGAATAAAGATGTGGGTAGGCATGTGCCTGGCGTGGGATACGGCAGGTGCAATGCTTGCATATTTTTCAGCTGCGGTGAGTGCTAGCGGTGCATAAGTAGGATGATCGAAGGAATGAATTATGTAATGAGCGGCACCTGGATGGTTAGGGTTTTCCCTAAAAAGATCCATTGCTATTGCTCCAGCCTGCATGGTGATTTTTGTTCCAGATTCTGTGAGGAAGTTATTTAATACCCTGTCATCACGAGAAACAGTTGCACCACTCAACATAGAGACAGCGTAAAAGGCTGCTACCTCTTGGTCCTCAGGGAATTCATTATAAAGATCTTGCATGGCATACATCCAGGCTAACCTCTTGTCACCGAGTGAACCATCGGTAAAAGCGAACGCTTCAGCAGCCCTCACGAAGCCCTTTTCTCTATTGGTGGGTGCTTTAGACAGTCTTTCTTCAGAAGTCGACCCTAGTCGATTCAATACATCTTTAGGCGAGTCAGGGTCTTGCAAAACAGGAATTAGTGGGTGGTTGTAGGTGAAGGCCTCGCCCCAGTAAGCAAGAGCAAAATCAGGATCAATCTCTTGGGCTTTTCGGAATTCGCCTCTAGCCTGTTTCCAGCCAAAGCTATGCAGATAGCCAACTCCAAGGGTAAAGTGCTTGTGGGCTTCCGTCGATCCTGAAGATGGAAAGTCAAAAGTTCCTATCTGCTCGAGCTCTGCGGCTTGTGTTGAGATTGACAGGAAAAGGGTTAGACTAAATATAAAGGCCGAGTTTAATACTCTGCGCATAATACGCCTCCAAGTGTGTGTTAATTGGACCAAGGGTGCCAACTCCCTCTCAAGATTGCAATCAGTTAAGCATTATTCCCTAGAAGCCGAGATAGGTTTTTGCTTCCTGCACAGCCGGTTGGCTATCGTCAGACCATACTGCCAGCAAATTTGTATATTTTTCAGCCGCTCTAAATGTGTCTCCGGCTTGCTTGTAAGCGCGTGCTGCCCCCAGTAGCGACAAGGGGCGGTTGGGCATCCTAAGAAGAGATTCTTCAAAAAGTCGTGCAGCTTCTTCCGGCTGTCTGTTTCCTAACAACACCTCGCCCGTTAGCTCATGAACTGGTTTCAATGGGTTGGCGGCACCACTCGGCAGTCTCCCACCATTGGTTAATTCGACAGCTTCCTGCAGTAGCGTAATAGCCTGTTGCTGCTGGCTGGTGGCCATGGCACCGGTCAGATCACGGGAGTTCAGCAACATTGACATTGCTGCGATTTCCATGTGACTAACTTTTAGCGATAGATTGTTTTCGCTGTCGGCGGCGAGGGCATCTAATCTTTCTGTAACTCTCTGAGCCAACTCTGTTTCGCCCAGATTTACCGCACTCAAGCCTAGAGCCAGTAATTCATCGGGACTCAGCTCTTCATTTAGTTCCTGCAGTACCCAGTTTTGTGTCTCGATCGTGTGTCTAGCGCGGACGGTACCTAGGGTACCTCGTGAGCGCCTATCGCCAGGATTCTCACTTTGTGTTTGTTCAGCCCGTCTTATCCATAGTTTGGAGCGTTCAATGTCCCCGAGTTGAAGCTCTCCATATTGACCCCAGTCCCTTGAGTGGTTTTGCTCGCACACGGCATCACCGGACTTCCACAACTCCCGGGCAACGTTATAGGCTGACTCATTCCATTGTGCTACTTCGTTCCACTTCCCGTGCTGGATGAATATATGGGTCGGCATATGACGAGCATGTGAAACAGCCGGAGCAATGGCTGCGTATTTATACGCAGCTTCAAGTGCAACAGGGGCATGTACCGGGTCGTCGAAAGCATGAATAACGTAATGCGCAGCGCCGGGATGGTTGTCATTATCCTTGAACACTTGCATGGCCAGTGCTCCAGCACGCATATTGATTCGTTCACGCATAGCCCCAGCAGCTGTCGCACCTGAAAGCATGGAAACCGCATAAAATGTTTTGACCTCATTATCTAAGGGATACTTTTCATACAGTTCAGCCATCGCGTTCATCCAGGCTGTTCGTCGCTCCGGCATGCTACCAAGCGTCAGCGCATAGGCTTCAGCGGCCTTGATAAAGCCTTTTTCTTTGTCAGTTGGAGCCTTGGCCAGTCGCTCGTCACTCGTTCTGCCCAGTCTCATTAAAGCCTCGCCAGGACCTTCGGACTTAGGACCGAAAAACGGGTGCTGGTAGGTGAATGCTTCTCCCCAGTATGCCAAGGCAAAATCGGGATCTAGCTCTTGTGCCTTTTTGAACTCCGCCTGGGCTTGGGTCATGCCAAAACTATGGAGATACCCTACTCCCAGAAGAAAGTGTTCCTGGGCTTCTGATGAACCAGAATTCGGAAAATCGAAGGTGCCAATTCGATCCAATTCGGCGGATTCTACGCTTAAGCTAAATGCCGTTAAGAAGGAGGTTAAAGGCAACAAAGGGAGAAACTTATTCATGATTGATCCTCGAGTTTTTCTTTTGCTATATCGCTAAGGTTGCCAAGTCTGCCAATACTTTGCAATCACTTCGTTAGCTTCTGGCTAACTAACTAGGGCCTTGTGTAGTATATCGACTCTTAAAGATCCATTTTTTGGGTTGGTATTCTGGGACAGAATGTATAAAACATCGTATCTAGCTTTTCTGCTGGTTCTCACTCCTATTTGCCACGGCCAGCAAATCGGCTGCGGAGGTCTAAATGGCTTCTCGGATTTTGATTTCTGGGTGGGCGAATGGGAAGTCTTCGACAGCGCTACGGGTGAGAAGCTGGGTGAGGATATTATCCAAAAAATAGAAAGTGGTTGCTTGCTGCTAGAACATTGGAAGAGTGTAAGCGGAGGCACTGGTACAAGTCTCAATTACTACAATCCTGTCACGCGGGAATGGCGTCAGGTTTGGGTATCAGAAGGTCGCTATGCAATAGATATCGTCGGAGGTATCAGGAGTGGCTCTATGGTGCTAGAAGGGAGCATCTACAATTTCGCTGGGGCGGTGTGGGATTTTCGGGGAAACTGGACACCCAGACCCGATGGAAGCGTGCGCCAGTTTTTTGAACAGTTTAATCACGATTCCAACGATTGGGCGACGTGGTTTGATCGGCGTTATGTTCGCAAAGACCCGGGTTAGTCAGGACAGGCGGTGAATTGGCAAAACTGTTTGCACTGAAGCCCTATCTCGCATGCGCGTATTATGTTCTGCGATTTTAGGGAAGTCACCGATGTCCACCCCGTCTCCTTCTAGCCAGAGCGAAATACAGAACAAATAACAATCGCAAACAGAATAATCTCCACCTAATACCCAGGGGCCAGCGAACATTTCATTCTCTATCAGATCAAAACTGTCATGCATTGTTTGGGGAACTTTGACCTTCAGCGCGTCTATGGCTGAGCGGTCATCTGTCCAGCGTATACCTCTAAGCTTGTGTGCATGATTCACATGCACCGTAGACGCAAGATAGACATTGAACTCCTGCATCTTTGCAAATTTGAATGGGTCGTTTAAAGGGGCGAGTTGCGCCTTCGGGAAAGTTTGCGCAATATATACCAGTATCGCAGGTGTTTCCGAAATTATTCCCTCCCCAGTTTCCAAGGAGGGCACACGGCCCTTTGGATTGATCTGCAGGTATTCATGTGAACGTTGTTCAGCTATCGAGAAATCCAGTTTTCTATGTTCATATTCTGCGCACGCCTCCTCAAGGGCAATATGAGAAGCCACCGCGACAGTTTGGGGAGCGTAATAAAATATCACAGTGTGCCTCCTTAATCTCAGCCAGTGGTAATTCGGAGAGCGTTAGAAAATTCTGGATTGCCCATTTCGCCAGAAAAGAATGTATTGAATGACAGGCTGATCCGTTTGATATCTTCAGTGACTTCTCTTACCCCGTGCTTCACGGTTGAAGGAAACAGTATTAGGTCTCCGACTTTGGTCGCGACATGTATCTTATACGAGTTATAGTAGTTGGTTTCACTGGGCTCCAACTCGAACCATAAATTTTCTTCATTCCGGTAAAAATTAATGCCGTCATCTCTTCCTACGTTTATATATACAACACCACTCACAACACTATTGGGATGGGTATGGGAGTGATGGGATTCACCTTTGTGTGAGAGTGTTAACCAGGATTGTGTAATCTGGAGAGAGACGTTATTCGAAGTGTTATAAACAGTTTTAAAATAGGTATCCAAATGGCCCTGGATAATAGTTCGCATGTCTTTCAGCTCATCGTGATCCAGGACGTTCTTGTTCGGGGATGCGTAATTATTAATCGCTTTTGCTGGAGGCCGCAGTTGCGATTCCATGTATTCTAATTCGCTGCCAGTGTAGCTCCTACCAATGGATGATTTTGCCACGGGGACCGCAAATAGATTTATCATTTCGGGCTTCATAGTAAGGCGCGGTAACTTATAAAAAAGGAAATATTAACAGTCTTTTAGTACAAACTCTGCGCCTTTCTCGGCAATCATCACAGTTGGAGCATTGGTATTGCCGGAAGTGATTCGTGGCATGATGGAGGCATCTATTACCCGAAGTCTTTCTACGCCATATACTTGCAGTTTCCCATTGACCACTGCCGTAGCGTCGTTTCCCATTCTACAGGAGCCTACCGGGTGGAAGATTGTGGTGCCGAGATCGCCGGCAGCTTTATAGAGTTCCTCCTCCGTGGTTACTTCGGGTCCAGGTTTCCACTCTAGTGGTTTAAATTTATCTAATGCTTTAGCAGCCATAATACGGCGCGTGAACTTAAGCCCATCGACCGCTATCTTTCTATCTTCTTCTGTAGAAAGGTAGTTGAGTGTAATTGCAGGGTATTCTTCTGGTCGACTGGTCTTTATACGAACATGACCTCGACTCGTGGGTCGGAGATTACATACAGCAGGAGTAATGGCATTAAATTTGTGAAGTGGATCACCAAACTTATCCAGCGACAGAGGTTGTACATGCCATTCGATATTCGCAGTGGGCTGGTTTGAATCGCTCTTTGCGAATGCGCCTAGCTGAGATGGGGGCATCGTTAGCGGACCCGTTCGAAACAGCAGGTACTCCAGACCCATCATCGTTTTACCGATAAAGGAATTGGCGCGCTGGTTCAGGGTAATAGTATTTTGCACCTTGTAAACGGTCCGTACCTGCAAATGATCGTGTAAGTTTTCGCCAACGCCAGGCAGATCATGCATCACTTCTATACCCTTACTACTCAAGAATTTGCCTGGGCCGATGCCTGATAACTGGAGGATCTGTGGAGAACCGATAGACCCAGCTGAGAGAATGATTTCTTTTCTAGCTTCAACAACGTGACTCTCCTGATCCGCCGTTCGGAGGCGAACGCCACTAGCTTGCTTCCTTCCATCTTTATTTGTAGATATATTAAGTTTCTCGACGTGGGCGCCGGTTATGATTTCCAGGTTTGGCCGGTTTATGACAGGACGAAGGTAGGCTTTAGTGCCACTCCATCGAGACCCGCGACGCTGATTCATCTGGAAGTAAGCATTACCAAAGTTATCCCCGCGATTAAATTCACTAATTTTGGGAATGCCGCATTCCTCGGCGGCGTCTCGCCAGGCATCCAGGATTTCCCAGTTTACACGGCGTTCTTCCACTCTTAATTCCCCTCCGACTCCGTGAAACTGGTCGGCGCCGTGCTGGTAGTCTTCCGATTTCTTGTAAATCGGCAGTACGTCATTCCATCCCCAGCCTATGTTGCCCAAAGACTCCCAGTAATCGAAATCACTCTTTTGACCGCGCATATAGATCATGGCGTTAATGCTGGAACAACCGCCTAACACTTTTCCTCTGGAGTAACCAATACTACGGCCGTTGAGCCCCGGATCCGGTTCAGTGGTATAACACCAGTCTGTTCGTGGATTGGCAATGGTGTAGAGGTATCCTACTGGAATATCGATCCAGAAATAGTCGTCCTTGCCTCCAGCTTCTAGTAGCAATACTTGGACTAACGGGTTTGTGGAAAGGCGGTTAGCTAATACGCAACCAGCGGTGCCAGCTCCTATGATTATGTAGTCGTACGTTTGCATAGAGAGCGGCTTAAAAATCAGTATCCCCAGATGGGTCTAGTTGCTCAATACTTCGAAGCTGAACGTGCCGCGTTGTTGTTGGCCGAATTCGTCTTCGGTGAACACTTCTACCCGGTGGATGCCGACTGGTAAGGAGCTCGGAAGCTGATATTCCCATATATGCGCTGATCTGGTAGGTGGATCGATTTGACTATCCTTATCAAGAAGCTCCTGATAGATGCGCTCAACGTAAGGGTCGGTTCGTACAGTATAAACCATGGCCTGTTCGGGTGAGTCGTCCAAAGATAACCATACTGAATCTCGCACTCCTCCGTCGAAAAGATTCACTACCAGCTTCGTATTGTTTTGCAATGAACCACGATTAATGCTGCTATCCTGCGAAGATAACAACATAGGGTCAAGTGTAATGCGAATGCGCCGGTTCGCATCGGGGCCAAAGGGGAAGGGAATAAATTCTGGCACCACATCTACTTCGTTAAATTTAAGCACATAGAAACCATTGGGATTTCCGTCTTGCATCATGGCATCGCGAACACCGCGTGGATCGATCAGCCCGGTCGTCCACCCGTTGCCTCGCACTTCGGCAAGAGTATGGGCGATCCATGGTTTACCGCTCCAGCCATGGCTGTGATTGATCTCGACTTTAAAGCTGTTGCTGCTGTCGTGACCGGCGATACCATAAATATTTTCGAAAGGGCTAAGAATCTCGATTAGTTCGGCAAAGTTATCAGTTCCTGGGCCGGTTGTAGGAGAAGATTTACCATCGTCGGCAGTTGCCAACAGAGGAATATGAGTAGCAACGACAATGAGTTTATTCTTAGGTATGCTTTCGAGATCGTTTTTCAACCAGTCTAATTGTCGCTTGTTGATGATTCCTCGATAGTTACCGGCGCGCGAAGAGTCTTGTATCCCTGCATATTCCACGTTATTCAGAGCAACGAAATGGATTAAACCTTCGTCAAAAGAGTAATAGGTAGGGCCAAAATGACGCTTGTAAGTTTCGTTGGCGAATAATGCATTGGGAGACTCGAAGTTTATGTCATGATTTCCAGGTAGATACCATTGAGGAATATCCATCAGGCTCATCATGCGTTTGTGACGGTCATAGATAGTCAGATTGTCGAAGGCGACATCGCCTACTGTAATACCGAATTTGACATCGTAAGGATTCCCAATCAAAGGATTGACTAGCTCTTCCCGCAGCATGTCCTCACTCAATTCATAGCGGGCCTGAGTATCAGCAAAACCATGGGCCTTGAACTGTGTGTTGCTTGTTGAATCGTTGTAAAGGGCGAAATCAATTCGTTCCGGCAGTGGGCCTGTAGAATCGATTACAGGAAATAACCATTCTACCGAGGTTCCTGCGATCTCGGAGGGAGTCCCTTCCGGATAGTGACGGTAAAAAAACTTCGGGATATTGTTTTCGTCTAAAGGAAGTAAGTAGCCGGCAGGCTTCGAAATAAAGAGAATTTCTGTAGGGGCAAGACCGATCCGGTAACTGCCATCACTTTCTGTAAGTACGACCTCACAACCATTGCTAACTCGTACGCCTCCGACACCTGTCTCACTCCGGTCATACATGCCATTGACGTTACTATCTAAGTATACAGACCCTTGAGCTGTGTCCGCGCCTGCTTGAGCCGATTCACATTGCGCTTTAGCGAGAGGTACAATAAAACAGCTGCTCAAGATAATAACTAAGGGCATTCGGGCAAGCACTTTGTAGGTTTTTAAAACAGGGATTACATTTCCGCAGGAAATTTTATGTATTGAATTTAACATGGGAAATTAGACTCTGGCGGTAAAGGCCTTCTTCAGTTCGAGAGCACATTCACTTATAGCTTCCTTTGCCTTATCAATGGCACCGGGCATAGTGATAAAGCCATGAATCATACCCTCATAATGAGAGTGTTTGACCGGCACGCCGGCTAAAGCTAATTTGTCCACGTATGCCTTGTTTTCGTCTTGTAACGGATCATAACCTGCAGAGAGAACGAAAGCTGGTGGCAAGCCACTGAAATCTTGGGCGTTTAAAGGGGAAGCACGCCAGTGGCTAATATCATCCTTAGGCGCAAAATAATGATTATAAAACCAAGTGATTAGTTCCTTAGTAAGACGATAACCTTCTCCGAAAGTTTCATGGGACTCAAACGAACAACTCATTTCAGTTCCAGGGTAAATAAGTAGCTGAAAGACTAGGGGAGAGCTACCTTCTTTCTTGGTCTGCTGGGCGACAACGGCGGTTAGATTGCCACCGGCACTGTCGCCCCCTGCGGCGATCCTGCCGGGATCGCCTCCGATAGCGTCAGCATGCGCGGCAACCCACTGTGTGGCTGCCCAGGCATCGTCGATGGCCGCAGGATACTTGTGTTCGGGAGCTAGCCGATAATCGACAGAAATAACAATACACTCGGCCTCTACACAGAGCCCACGGCAAACACAGTCATGGCTCTGCAGCGAACCTATCGTGTAACCACCGCCGTGAAAATATACAAGCACCGGCAGTCTCGGTTGATTGCTGGGCCTGTAAACAAGGGCTCGTATATTACCACCTGGGCCCGGGATGGTAATTTCCTCTACAGCGGCTGGGCGAGGAGGCGAGCCGCATAATTGTTCACTGGCTCGGTCGTAGACGAGCCGAGCTTCTACTGGGTCATAAGCGTTTAGTGGTAGGGCTCCAGATTGCTCTATAGCATCGAGTAACGCCCTAGCCTGAGGATCGAGGGGGCTGATTAGGATTTCCTTCTTTAGTGCACTCGCGAATTACCTGGAAGAGTGTAACATTGCAATTCGCTGGAGCAATTAGAATAATGCAGATAGAACTTGAATTGGCGCGGAGTTAACGAGCAGTGTTCATTCATATTTTCCACCGAATTATGACCATTATATTTACGCCACCAACTTTAAATATGGTCGACTAATGGAGGACTCTACGCCGATTTTGGTGGGAGCTGGCCAGTTCATTGAGAAAGATGTTCCACCAGAAAAAGCACTACCGCCTGTGGGTATTGCGGGTGAAGCCGCAAAAGCGGCACTCGCCGACAGCGGCATTGGTGACAGGCTGAGCCGCCACATAGACACTGTTGTCTCGATTCGAATTATTCTCGACTCCACCAATCGACCCCGGCTAGAAATTCCGTTTGGAAGAGCGGAAAACCCGCCTCGTTCTGTCGCCCAGCGCATCGGGGCCAATCCAGTAAGCGCTATTTACGGCAACGTCGGAGGAAATACTCCGCAAATGTACATCAATGAAGTTGCGGAGCGGATAAGTAACAAGGAGATAGATGTAGCCTTAATAGCAGGTTCCGAGGCGATAAAAACTGCGCAACTTGCGCTACGCAGTGGCTTAGACCTAGACTGGGATGAGGAAGACACAGGGTCAATGGAAGATCGGGGCTTAGGGGAGGAGCTCATCACTCCGCACGAGTTCGCCCATGGTATAGGCGTACCAGTTCAATCCTACCCTCTCTTTGAAAATGCATTTCGCGCTCAGCAAGGTAATTCGATAGAGCTGCATATGCAGCAGTTGGGCGCATTGTTTGAACCTTTTAGCAAGATCGCCGCTAGGAATCCCTTTGCTTTTTTCGGCAAGCAGCGCAGTGCTGAAGAATTGATTACCGTTACTCCAGAAAATCGCTTTATTTGCTTTCCATATCCTAAATGGATGAATGCCATGGACGGTGTAAACCAGGGTGCAGCCGTTATCATGACTTCGGTCGGTAAGGCAAAGGAGTTGGCAATCAATCCTCAAAAATGGATCTTTCTACACGGGTCCGGTGAGGCTAATGATAAGCTTACGATGAGTAAACGAGTAAACTATTATTCAGCGCCGGCGCTAAAGTTGAATGTTAGGAAAGCCCTGGCCATGGCGGGGAAAAAAGTCGATGAAATCGACTACTTTGACATATATTCCTGTTTTCCGTCAGCGGTGGAAATTGCCTGTAACGAATTGGGGTTGGCTCATAATGATCCACGTGGGCTGACAGTAACTGGTGGGTTACCGTTTTTTGGTGGCCCAGGTAACAACTATTCATTGCACGCCGTTGCCGCGATGATTCCTTTGTTGCGAGCTGATCGCACTCGATTTGGGTTGGTCACAGCCAATGGCGGGTACCTTAGCAAACATGCGACTGGGATTTATTCAGCAACTCCTTGGGAAAGTAAATGGCGGCGAGAAAACCCGGCAGACTATCAGCGTGAAATTGATGAAACGCCAAGCCCAGAATTTTCCGAAATACCCAATGGTAGGGCCACTATTGAAACTTACACCATCTGTTTCAATAAGGGCGTTGCGGAGCGTGGTATAATCGTCGGCCGTTTAGCGGATAGCGGGCAAAGATTCGTGGCGAATACAATCGTTAAGCCTGAATTATTGCAGGGCATGATAGAGAAAGAACAAGTCGGAAGAACAGGCACGGTATCCCACTCCGAGGGAATGAATACCTTCATTCCTTTCTGAATTTATTTATTCTTTGATGGTTACTTATTTGGCAGGGGCACAGAATGTCTGCTCGTGAACAGAAGGAAATCAGCTCGGAGTTCGATTGCAAGCATGTGTTCGTGACTGGTGGCTCACGGGGCATTGGAAGAGCTATTGCCAATGCCTTTGCTGATCGCGGTGCGCGAGTGGCGATTCTCTTTCGGACAAACATAGCTGCAGCCAATGAAACACTGGCTGAGCTTTCCGGAAAGGGCCATATAATCGTGCAAGCTGATATTACGAAACCGGACGAAGTTGCAACAGCCGTTAGTTCCGTTATCGAGCAGTTTGGTGGCCTTGACATTGTCGTCAATAACGCTGGAATCGGCATTCATCATCCGTTGGAGTCGACTTCCTATGACGATTGGCAAACTGCTTGGCGTCAGACTATCGACACCAATCTTCACGGTCCTGCTAATGTCTGTTTTTGTGTAGCGCGGCACATGATTGAGTCGGGAGGCGGGCGCATCGTTAATGTGACTTCACGGGGTGCTTTTCGGGGTGAACCGACAAAGCCCGCCTACGGCGCCAGCAAGGCAGGGCTGAATTCGCTTAGTCAATCACTCGCGGTAGCATTAGCTCCCCATAATATTTTTTTCGGAGTAGTTGCTCCCGGATTTGTGAATACGGAACTAACAGCTGATCGGCTAGAGGGGAAAGAAGGGGATGAGATTAGGGCTCAGAGCCCTTTAAACCGAGTCGCTGAACCTGAGGAGGTTGCTCATGCGGTATTGTTCCTTTGTTCTGAAGGTTCAGAGTTTTCTACTGGTACCATTATCGATCTCAACGGAGCATCTTATTTACGTAGTTAATCGAGTGCTTTATAGAAGAGGCCCAAACAGGACTATCAACGTACTCTAGTTATGATTGTGTTGGGAATAGGTCGCTAACAGAGACGACACCTTTCTTTTATTGTAAAGATTCTATGGCCTCAGCGAAGATTAGCTCGCCCGAATTGCTCCAGGCATTTCTTATATAGTTAATAACTGCAGCCATGTCTTCGGCTGACATCGATCCGCTGAACGATGGCATCTCTCCCCGTCCGATGATTAATACTAGGGCTACATCTATCCCGCTGCCCGTAACGACTTCATTGTTATCTAGCGCCGGATAAACGTCGGCCATACCTTGACCATCCGCTTGATGACACTCGGCGCAATTCTCAAGAAACAGACGGTTTCCATTCTCTTCTGGCTCTAATGAATTCAATGGAGGCAGAGCGGTGACAAGGCGTACTAGGATGAGAAATTTTAAGGGGGCAAGGGTCATAAATTTCATGGCGCGCAGCTTAAGGCTATCGACAGGCAAAAGCAATAAAACGCCTGTATTTCAGTACCCTGGCTGTGGCAACATCTAGGGTTTATCTGATTGGTAATACAGATTAAATGGAAGCAATTGTCAGGATTGAAAACGCCTTGTGTCGAATCGGAAGGCACGATGTGCTGCAAATAGATTCATTCCAAATTTTGCAGGGAGAGCATTGGTGCTTGTATGGACCTAACGGTGCGGGTAAATCACTGTTGGCCAGTCTGTTGATGGGCAAGCGTCTTGAATCTGGCAGTTACGTGAGTTATCGGGATGGTTTCGAGCCTGCAAGAGACGCACATATTGTGTCCTTTGAGGAGCAACAGCGCCTGTGGGTACGCGATAACCGGCTGGATATCAGCGAGTATAGAGCTAATGCCCAGGATGAGGGCACGATTGTGACAAGGCTGATCAAATCGTCTCGTCAAGCCAACCAACAGGATCCTGATTTATTAAAAGAGCTACTGGAAACACTAGGTCTGGTAGCGGTTTCCGGGAAAGGTATTCGTTATCTTTCTTCTGGACAAGTTCGCAGGGTATTGCTGGCACGGGCATTGTACGCACGGCGGGAGGGTGTCCCGCAATTGCTTATCTTGGATGATCCACTCGAGAGCATCGACAAGGAATCGCAACAGCGAATCATGGTTTGCATCGAACAATTTCTGCATGCTGGGTTTTCAAGCCTCCAACTCTGCCGAAGAACGAACCACATCTTTCCAGGAGTTACCCATTTGGCGGTCATGGAGCAATTACGAATCCTCGCAAAAGGAGAGAGGTCCAAGATAGAGCTCAGTGTTGAATTCAGTCGGTTACAAGCGAGGAAGCCAAAGGTACCCGAGCAACTGCCGGCTTGTCTCGATCAAGAGGATACTATGATCGCGGATAACCAACCGCTCATTCGGTTAGATGGAGTTGATGCAAGCTACGGCGACTTAAGGGTACTCAACAATATTAACTGGAGAATGGAAGCTGACCACCATGTGCTCATCGAAGGGCCGAATGGATGTGGCAAGTCCACACTCTTGAGTCTTATAGATGGGGAAAATCACAAGGGTTATGGGCAGGATGTATTCCTGTTCGTGCGTCGCAAGGGAAGCGGTGAGACGGTGTGGGAAGTCAAAGCACACTTCGGCATCATATCGAATGAGCTGCATAACAGGTATGTTAAAGGGTGGAAGGTGCTGGATGTATTGGTGTCGGGATTCTACGACTCGATAGGACTCTATGACGACAGTGGGGCTGCAGAGTGGATTGTTGCCAAAGAATGGTTGTCAGCCCTAGGCATTGCAGAATTAGAGCGGCATTACTACCATGAGATTTCCTTTGGCCAGCAACGCTTGGTATTGCTCGCACGGGCTATGGTTAAACACCCCAGACTGCTGGTTCTGGATGAGCCTTGTGTGGGGCTGGATGATTACTATCGGGAATTGATTTTAGGGATGCTGGATCTCATCGCCGAGCAAGCTAACACCCAAATCGTTTATGTCAGTCACGCCGTTGGTGAACAACCTTGCTGTATTAACCAGCGTTTGGTTTTCGAAAAATGTGAGACCGGAGGATTTACTCTCTCTCAGGTAATTACCTAGCAGAGTATACATTCTGGAGCTTTCGTGGTCTTACTACGATAGGGAGTGTCACTTACCAGTCCAGATGGGCTTGCGTTTCTCGATATAGGCTTTGCGAGCTTCTTTACTGTCTCGACTATCGAAGGCAGCAGCAAGAGCCTCTGCTGCGGCTTCAGGAACATCAGCGAAACTCATATCTTCCATCTGGTACATCAAATCTCGGGTGCGCCGCAGGCCCAATGGTGACATCTCAGCCATTTTCTGGGCGATTTTTTCAGCCTCGTAGAGCAGACTACCTGCTCCTACTACCTTGGTTATCAATCCCATTCGTTCAGCTTCCGTTGCTTCTATGGGTTTACCGGTGAATATCAGCTCTGCAGCCTTCATGCGACCAATTAATCGCTGAAGTATCCAAACATGCATTCCCGGGGGTGCAGCAAGATTGGCTAAGCCAGGGTAACCAAAGTCGGCATCTTCGGACGCGATAATCATGTCGCACGTAAAGGCAAGGGTGCAGGCACCCTCCCGCGCATAGCCATGCACCGCTGCAAGAATAGGCTTTCTTAAGCTTCTTACCAAATTAATGGTGTCTACGTAAAACAAGCGTAAAAAATCTTTCATTTCTGTAGAGTCGAACTCTTCGATGTATTTCAGATCGACCCCGCCAGAAAGGCCATCACCTGCGCCAGACAGAATAATAACTCGTGCATTTGTGTCCGTATCAGCCCGCCGCAGAGCGTCATGATATTCCTGCGTCATCTGCAGATTAATAAGATTGGCTGGGGGGCGGTCAAGAGTGATTCTGGCAACTTGGCTCTTCACTTCGTAATGAAGTGTCTTGTAATTTGATTTAGACATAATTTTAAATTCTTGTGTACTGCTTTTCTTGTGGTCAGGCTATGGTTTATGGTTGCATGTTGGCCTTGCTCGGAGCTGGAACAACATTCTGGATCAGGCAGTGTTAATTTTACAAACGGAATAGACTCATGAAAACAACACTTTCCATTTTAATAGCTGGAATTGGCATAGGCGTTTCAGTGTTTGCCGCAGAATCAAGTCGGGAACCTTTGGCTGATCCTATCCCGGAGAAAATCGTAAAGGGGGATATTACAATCGCCCTGCAGCGATTCGCCAGGGTGCCTTTTACTGAGGATTCCGGGAAACCGCGTCAGACAAATGAAGCCTACGCCCGTATTCAATACATGGGTCCAATTCCAGATGGTTCCGGGCGATTGGTGATCAATGACTTGCGCGGACTTTTGTACATCACTGATGAAGACGGCAGCGCGCCAACAGTTTTTCTTGATATGCGAAAGCAAGACATTGGTTTTGACGATTCCATGTTCCCCAACGAAACGGGCCTGGCTGGATTTGCCTTTCATCCTGAGTTCGCTGCAACAGGAAAGCCAGGATTTGGTAAGTTCTATACATCCTTTAGTGTGAGTTCTGACAGTGGTCTAGCTAATTATCTAGATGATGATGACGGTAACCACGCAAGCGTAATCCGTGAATGGACGGCAGATGAGCCGGCTTCCAACGTTTTTTCCGGGACTACACGCGAGATCTTTCGCATGGGCCAGTTTGATCAGAACCACAATATCGGTAACATAGCATTCAACTATGCGCCGACTGAGGGAACAACGGATTACGGGTTGTTGTACGCTAGTTTCGGTGATGGCGGGGGAGCCAATGATCCACAGGAACGTGGGCAGTCTATGAGCGAGCCCATGTCGGCTATTATACGGATTGATCCGTTAGGAGAAGGAGGTAACTCCTATGGTATTCCAGTTGATAACCCTTTTGTCGGTGTAGAAGGTGTAGCCCCTGAAATTTGGGCGTATGGACTACGCCATCCCCAACACTTTTCATTCGATATCGATGGTACGATGTATATCGGCGATATTGGTCAGTCCCAGATCGAAGAGGTCAATATCGGTATTGCTGGTGCCAACTATGGTTGGCGTCTGCGGGAGGGCACCTTTGCAACTGCATTCGGAATTGGTAATGTGCGGCCGAATCCGGTGTACCCCCGCCCCCAAGATGATCAGGAATTCACCTATCCGGTAGCCCAGTTCGATCACGATGAGGGGAATGCCATCAGCAGTGTATTTGTCTACCGCGGAAATGCTGTGCCAGCTTTACGGGGCAAGGCTGTATTTACCGACATGGTGACGGGGCGGGTATTTTACATCGACACCGACAATCTGGAACCCGGCAACCCCACAACGATCCGCGAATTACGAGTGACGTTCGCAGGTTATGAGCGAAATGTTGCTGATGCAGTGGGGTTTTCGAACACATACGCGTTTGGCAACCGGGCTGGGCTTCGACTCGGCTCTGATAGTCAGGGAGAGCTGTATTTCCTTACAAAAGGGGATGGTCGTGTTCGCAAGGTTATTGCTGTGCCGTAATTGGCCAAGGATTGATCGTATTTTTCTTCGTATTCTGACGTGAGAATAACTCTCCTAGTTAATAGGGACATCGCCAGTTGCATTGCCCTTAACAGATTGGTGCCTGCTTTGCTCGAACACCAATTGACTATCGGTCTGTCCGCATCTGTGGGGAGGGTCGGAAAACTTCTTCCTGACCTGAAAACCTTGAAGTTCTTTGAACAGGAATTGTTTAATGATCTTTTATTCCCGCTCATCGATGGTTGTCACTCGGCACCAAGCGCTGAGCTCAAGACATTTGAGGCGCTTAGCCATCTTGCTGGTACGGAGATACAGGAATTTAATGCAATAAACGTGGGAGCTGATCTCAAGAAATTTAAGGAATTATCCCCTGACCTCGTTATATCCATTCGCTACGGCGTCATTCTTAAGGACGCTGTAATCGGGATACCCAAGTATGGTGTACTGAATCTTCACTCAGGCTTGTTACCGGCTTACAAAGGCATTATGGCCACGTTCAGAGCGATGCTCAATGGTGATACGCAAATTGGTTCGACTTTACACTACATCAACGATCATACTATTGACACGGGGCCTATTGTTGGTTCGACTTCCTTTCCAGTTCAAAAAGATAGATCTTACCTATGGCATGTGCTTCAACTTTACGAGGCCGGTTGCGAAAAACTTGTGGAGGCTGTGAATACGCTCGCTGCTGGTAATGAATTGAACTGCGTCCCGCAAATCGAAGCGGGGAACTACTATTCTTATCCTACAGAGGAGGAATTATCTAATTTCGCGCATAAAGGTCTGTCGTTGGTAAAAAGTGATGAAATACTCTCAATTGCCTGGCAATTCTTGAAGCGCTACTAACCAAACTTCATCAATAAGCTAATAAAAACAAGAGTCGGTGGGTTAATGAATTAGGGGAAAAAGGAGAGCCCGAAAAACAAATTGTAGTGAATCTCGGGTTCCCCTCTTTCGTCGTCCTTTGCTGGAATTCGGGGAAGTTAGTTTAGAATCTCCAGCGAAGGCCTACTAGCGCGGCTCTTGGCATTTGAGCTCTTGCTCCGTTTTTGGGCGCTCTTGCCACTATGTCTGCTTCATCCGTAACATTTATCACAGTAAGGTAAGCGTCAATGTTTTCGCTGATTTCACGGCGTAAAGAGACGTCTAATTCCCAGTGGTTGTCTATCTTGGTACCGCTACTGCAACTAGCGACAGAGCAAGTGTCTCCAAAAGAATAGAGAGTTCCCGTGCCGGACCAACCCGAACCAGTATCAAAACCTGCGCTCAGAGTGAATTGGCTGTCCGGAAGATCGGGTATTTCATCTCCAGACAAGACGCTTCCCCAGAAACTGCTACTAAAGGTGTTTTCAAACTCAGCGTTAGTAGAGGTGTAACTTAGGGACAGCGGGAAAGTTAGACCGCCAGACTCAACTACCATTTGGGCGAAAAGTTCAAAGCCATCTATTTGGGCCTCGCCTGCGTTGAATGAGTCGCCTATTTCACAATCCCCCACGGCTCCTCCAGAGGCAGAGCAGCTACCAAACATGTTTTTATAATCCGTTCTAAAATAACCAATATCGATGTAGGTCGCCCCACTGCTATAGCGCAAACCTAGCTCTGTGTTGTCAGCTTCTTCTGGATCGGCCCCTCCCGACGTTGGTGTAAATCCTTCGTTAAAACCGGCATAGACTGTTATTGAGTTAGAGACGTCATAAGTAGCCCCAAAACCGAATAGGCTAACATCATCATCTGCCAAGATTTTTGGATAGCCTTTCTCTGTGTTTACTGCGGTTCTACTGGAGTCAGTGTACCGCTCTTGAGTAATTTCCCAATCCTCAGAACGATATCCGATGTTGAGCGTAAGATTATCTAAAGTTATGACATCTTGAATGTAGAAAGCTTTAGCCTCAGCTTCCGTGAGTCTATTGTTAGAGGAATAACCCGGTAAGGACCCCGCCGTTAGCGACCCCATCCGGCCATCGCTCCATTCAGAGTATTCGAACCATTGAAATCGATCTTCATGGTCTTCGGTCTCGCGATATCCTATCGTTACCAAGTGAGTGTCATTGGTCCAGGCTAGCCTCAGGTCGTAACCTGCTGACTCGTATTCACGATTGTTATGCTTGAGCTTGATTTTAACTGCTTGGGCATTGTCGCCATTAAGAATCGCCAGGGCATCAGCACTTCCCGCGTTAGCGGCCCCAATGATGTCATTTATACCGTTTCCGAGGCCATAGACTTTGCCATTGTCGATCTTGTCGACTTTGAACCAATCTCTCGCAAAATCATTCTGATATGCAGTTGCACTAAACTCGAATTGACCTATGTCTAATCCGTAATTCACGGAAAACGCCTCATGATCGTTGTCCATGTTGTCGTACTTGGTTAGGCCGTAACGCTTATGAGGATCTTGGTCGAAAGACGCATCTGCCAAACCAACATAGGTTTGGTCAGAAGATTCTTCAGACCATTGGTATTTTACGTTTAGCTCATGATATACGTCCGAACCATGGTCGCTGTTTAAACGGAACTTGGCTACGTAATCGTCTTTACCAAACCCGGTATCGCCCGACTCGTCTTGAATGCTGTCGAAGCCGTCTGAATCCCAGAAGTGTCCTTCTAATAAGAAACCGAAATTTTCTCCTGATGCGCCATAGGTAAAGTGACTCCTGTAGGTTCCGTCTTCCCCGGCTTCTTGATTAAAGAACCCTTGGAAAGTTTCAGGTATGGGAGTACTTATTAAGTTCACCGCACCGCCGATAGTATAGGGGCCATTCGTTATGGCAGACGCACCTTTTAAAACTTCCACGCCAGCGAGCCTTCCGGTAGTCGGGAAGTAATAAGCAGATGACGCAGCATAAGGGCCAGGCGCTATTAATATCCCATCTTCCATCAAAGTGATCTTCGATGATCTGTCTGAATAGGTACCCCTCAAACTAATGTTTGGGCGCAGCCCGTATCCCTCCTCAGGTCTAAAATTAACTCCTGGCACCGAAGCAAGGATTTTATGTATATCCGTGTACTCAAAAACTTCTAGATCTTCACTATTAAGTAGGGAAGCTGAACCCGAAACTTTTCGTGCATCTTCTTTCGAGCCAACAATAGTTATTGTCTCAAGTTCAGCATCTTCTGATTCTGAATTTTGCGCCATTGAATAGGAAGAAGCCGATATAAGGACTATCGCTATGGCAATCTTCGATTTACTAAAAGGGGTTTGACTCATAATTGCTATTTGCATATCTAAATAATAGCTATAATAGTAATGATAATCATTAACATTTAAGGCGTCAAGCAGATGGTTAGGCGAACGTCATCCTTGCGTAAACGAGCAGGTTACGTTTTGTTGACTGGCTCAATTATTCCGAAGTAGCCTTATCAGTGCCGGTGACTATTTTTCATATATAGTCCTGTGCTACCGATTTCAGTTATTATCTCTAATCATGTTAATTGCCGAGCAACTCTAAAATGAACCGAAGAAAGTTCA
>JAKUTG010000140.1:0-6395 GCA_022447905.1 Pseudomonadales bacterium
CGAGGCAGGATTACCGCTACATTGTCCTGGCGGAAGTTGCAGTAGCCCTTTCAATATGTTCCCGATCGCGCTAACTCCCGCAGGGCAGGCGTATTCGTGAGGCATTCAGTTAACTAATCTTTCGAACTCGTTCCATGAAACAGGCCTCCCGTGGATGGGAACAATAGTTTCGACATCAAGGCCAAGTCTTTGCACGTGATTGTGAAGGCTCCGATTGGATTGATTGGGCTCTTGAGCAACGGGATTGAGATTGAAGGGGGAAGGACCGTCAAACAAATCAGCTTCGATTAGCATCTTTTCTTTAGGCAGATATGCCGCAAGCATGCCTTCAACATGGTTAAGTGGATGCACATAGGAAATTTGCAGGTTGCGCTCTCCATCTGTAAGGACATAATTTTCGCGTACCACTTCATACTGATAGCCTTCGGCCAACTCTGTGGGTGGCCACAAGCTAACCATGTCAGGATCCAGGGTACGTTGTGAATAGTTCAACACGTCTTTTTCGTAAAAGTCGTAGTTCTTCCAGTGTGTAATGATAGTGGCGCCAATATGCATGTAGGCGCGAAGACCGCCAATGTGGTCATGGTGCTGGTGTGTGTTTACGAGGAACCGAATCGGCTTGTCTGGTATGATTTCCGCGATCTGATCAATTACCGATAGATTGCGTTGCTCGTTCAACGGAGCCTCGACTACTGCTATGTAGTTATCAAACTCTATAACAACACTATTATGGGAACTGCCACCAAACAGGTAGATGCCATCGCCAAGCTCACTAATGAGGACACTCTCGGAAAAATCAGCATCTAAAACGGTTTGAGGTACTGGCAACTCGGTGGGACACACGTTTGCCTGGATGTCGGATTGATTGCCTCCGAATGCATTGTGACCGGCATTAACACTCTGAGTCTGATAGTTATCATCCCAGCCAGTGTGGTGGTGCCAGACAGTAGGGAAGCGAATTCCGTCCCCTATGTCAAGGTAGTCGCTGTTCGCAAACTCATGTTCATAATTGGTATCACCTAGTACTGGGTCGGGTACCCAGGTGTGGATTCTTTGTAATAGATACTGGGAATTGATCGTGGCATCTACTCGATATTTACCCATTACTGTGATGGAAACTATTGTTACTTTTTCTGGATTAACGGTTGCGCCGTCTCTTCCCATTTCTCCCAATTCCCAGCGCCAAGTTGCTCTGGGATTAGCTCCTGGAAGCCGGGCTGCTTTCAGAAAACCGTGGGGAGTGAGCCACATGTCTAACTGCCAGCGTTCCGCATCGACAATCTGGGCAGCAATGGGATCACCATTGATACCGTCCTTATGCCATGCATAGCGACCGTTGAGCATAAATTCTTGGTGGGTTTCCCTCTGCATCGGGGTCCCGTCTTGCCAGCCGAGACCGTATTTCCATGAGGCAGGATTGTTGCCGGGTTCCCGTTCAAAAGTTTCCATCATCCTCACGTTTTGCCAGTCTATTAAACGAGTGTAGTTGCGCAGCGGTTCCCCTCTAGGCCAGTCAACTTCATATCCGTTCAGGCGCTGTTGACCCACCATGCCGGTATACGCAGTTCCGGAAATCGACACACATTCTAGTTTATCCTCACCAATCGCTTCCGATGCCGCCTGCATTATTGGGTAAGGGTCAATAAATCCCGGTTCAAACTCTTGAGCAACTAAGGGCCCGGCAATTAGCACTACCGGTATGATCAACAAAATTAGCTTTTTCACGATTTTAATCCGCCTTATTCTTCATCACTACCAACGCTTAGCAGAGTAATGGAGCTCAGACTCCTTTTCAATGATCGAGATAGGTATCAAAACTTTGTGCAGGCAAGCATTTACAAATTAGTAGCTCGGATATGATATAAAACTTCTTCTGTTTGGATATTTTGTTTTTCTATGGTGAATACTGATAACAGCAAGCTGGTAATGCGCTTAAAGCAGGAAGTGCAGGGCGATATTCTCTTCGATGATTTTAGTCGAGGTCGCTATAGCACCGACGCATCTATATACCAGTTAATGCCGGTCGGTATTGTAATTCCGGCCTCCGAAGATGATGTGCAAATTGCCCTGCAGATAGCGGCCGAAGAGGGAGTACCATTGCTCCCGCGGGGTAGTGGAACCTCGCAGAATGGCCAAGCTATTGGCGAAGCTTTATTGATAGATAGCACGAAATACCTCAATCAAGTGGTCGAGTTCAACAAGGCCGCAAGAACCGTCTGTGTGCAGCCCGGAATAGTGCTGGACCAACTCAATCAATACCTGAAACCTCATGGATTGTTCTATCCGGTTGACGTATCCACAGCCAATCGTGCAACTCTGGGAGGTATGACGGGTAACAATAGTTGTGGAGCCCGTTCCATACGCTACGGCAACATGGTACACAACGTAAGCTCGGTCGAGGCCCTGCTGGCCGATGGAACTCACGCCCACTTTAAACCAGTTAACGGTCCGCCTGAAGACAACCTTGCATACCAGCGCTTGGTGCAGAAGATGCTGGAACTAGGACAAAGAGAAGCGTCTGAGATTCGTTCACGATTTCCGAAATTGCTGAGACGCGTGGGTGGCTACAACATTGATGAGCTGATTAAAGAAGAGCCAAATATGGGGCGCTTGCTGGTTGGCTCTGAGGGCACGTTGGGATTCTTTAAACGCATACATTTGGATTTACAGCCCATTCCGCCAGAGAAAGTACTTGGTGTTTGCCACTTCCCCTCTTTTTACGAAGCTATGGATGCAACCCAGCATATTGTCAAGCTTGACCCTGATGCGGTAGAGCTGGTAGATCGCACTATGATCGAGCTGGCTCGCGACATTCCGATTTTCGCATCAACCGTAAATAGGCTTGTGAGGGGAGAACCAGAAGCACTGCTTTTGGTCGAATTTGCAGGAGAAAATGGCGACCAGCAGTTGCGAAGACTTAGACAACTCGTCGAATTGATGGGGGACCTAGGTTTTCCTGATTCGGTGGTAGAAGCCTCTGATAAGGAGTTCCAGAACGCGATCTGGGAAGTAAGAAAATCTGGGCTGAATATCATGATGTCAATGAAGGGCGACGGTAAACCCGTGTCGTTTATAGAGGACTGTGCGGTGCAGCTTGAAGACCTCGCAGAATACACTCGAAGACTTACCGATATTTTTGATAAACATGGGACAACCGGCACATTTTATGCGCATGCTTCGGTAGGGACTCTCCATGTGAGACCAGTTTTAAATATGAAAGAAGAGAGTGGTGCTGCCAAGATGCGTTCTATAGCCGAGGAATGCATGGAAATGGTACGCGAATACAAGGGCTCACACTCGGGTGAGCATGGAGACGGAATATCTCGCTCGGAGTTTCATGAGCCCATGTTCGGAAAACGCATGGTGGAGAACTTTGAGGAAGTAAAACGTGCCTTTGATCCGACCAACCTTTTTAATCCCGGTAAGATCGTCAATCCTCATAGGATGGATGATCGGGAAATCATGCGATTTAAGCCTGATTATTCACCAATAGCGTTGGATACTAGTCTGGATTGGTCCGAGTGGGGCGGATTTCATCGTGCCATCGAGATGTGTAATAACAATGGAGCGTGCCGGAAAGCCACCGTTGGTACGATGTGTCCCTCTTATCGGGCAACGAAAGATGAACAACATCTGACCAGGGGTAGAGCGAACACTCTGCGGTTGGCGATTACAGGTCAGCTTGGAGATGGTGGCTTTACCTCAAATGCCATGTACCAGGCCATGGATCTCTGTGTGAGCTGCAAGGGTTGTAAGCGGGAATGTCCAACTGGGGTCGACATGGCAGCGATGAAGGTGGAGTTTCTCTCCCACTACCGTAAGGAACATGGTCTGTCTCTTCGGGATCGTCTATTTGCATATCTTCCGCGCTATGCCCATAAACTGCGCCGAGTAGGATTCCTGTTAAACCTGCGGGATCAGATTCCCGGTATTGCCAAGCTTTCGGAGTGGTGGTTAGGTCTTAGCAGCGAACGTCGTCTGCCTCATTGGCGTCGTGATCACTTCGTGCCCTATGTAGGAGATACATTGGTTCGTGAGGGCGAGCGGGAAGTGGTATTGCTTGTTGATACATTTAATAGCTGTTTCGAAGTAGAAAATGCTAATGCTGCTCGGGCGGTACTTAATGCAGCTGGTTACCACGTGATCTACCCTCAGTCCACTGAAAACGGCAGACCACTTTGCTGTGGTCGTACCTTCCTCAGTAATGGATTGTTGGATGAGGCGAAGGTTGAAGTTAAGCGTATGCAGGCCGCTTTGATGCCCTACGTAGAGAGGGGAGTGCCCATAGTGGGACTGGAACCTTCTTGTTTGCTAACAATGCGCGATGAGTACAAAGTCTTGATGCCAGGGGTTGGTGCAGATACGCTCGCAAATAATGTTTTCTTGCTGGAAGAATTCTTGGCAACTGAGTACGAAACGGGGAGATTACAGCTGGATCTCAAGCCTATAGCCGCTAAGCAAGTCTTGCTGCACGGGCATTGTCATCAGAAGGCTTTTAACGTGATGGCTCCTGTAGAGAAAGTCCTATCTCTGATTCCCGAACTCAAAGTAAAAACGATTGATTCCAGTTGCTGTGGCATGGCTGGCTCCTTTGGGTATGAAAAGGAACACTACGATATCTCAATGAAGATGGGATCTTTGTCGCTGTTTCCTGCTGTGAAAGAGGCCGATACCGATGTGCTTATCGTAGCTGACGGCACGAGTTGCCGGAGTCAGATAGAACACGGAACGGGAAGACAGGCAATGCACGTCGCACGCGTGTTACAAATGGCGTTGAACTCTTAATCCATTTTCATGCACGCTAACTAAAGTGCTTAGATCAAACCGGCCGTCCACATCAGGCAAACCACAAAGAATGACACTATGCCACCTACCAAAGTAGCGCCACCGTAGCTGAACACAGCGTCGGGAACACTGAGTTTCGATAGGGAAGTACATACCCAGAAGTAGCTACTGTTAACGTACTTGATGATGACCGAGCCACTGGCGCCAGCCAGCATGGCAGCTTCCGGTGATAGGCCGAGACTGCCGAGCATGGGAGCAACCAAAGAAGCAGCAGTGATAACACCCACGGTCGTCGAACCGGTAATCATGTTACCAATGATGCCAATGACGAATGGTAGCAATATAGTCGGCAGTCCATAGTCTGTGAACATAGTGGTGATATAATCGACTGCTGGTGTCCCTCGCAATATAGCGCTGAGAGATCCACCCAAGCCTGTCACTACCAGGATCATTGCCGACGTTTTTAATGCTGATTCAACCCAGGCGTCTTTTGCTTTCTGTTTGTCATCTTTGCTTTTGATATTGCGATAGGCAAGCCAGACACCGATGGTCAGAGCAACAACGGGCCAGCCCAGGTAGAGAAAAATCGTTCGAAGAAAATGACCTTCTTCGAATACAAGAGAAACAACACTTTGGGTGCCTATTAGCACTATCGGGATAATAATAGGTGTATAAGAGTTGAGTGTACTAGGTAACTCTTGCAATCTACCTTCCTCAAGGTCGTCAATGTTAACTCCTTCGAACTCGTCGCTTGCCATTGTTTCAATGCGCGGTCCGGCGAAATACACGCCCCACGCCCAGCAGGCGAGCGAACCAAAGAAACAGGCGATGCCTCCGAAAATAATCGTTCTGCCAATATCTGCTCCCAGGATAGCCGCTGCGGCTAGCGGGCCAGGTGTAGGCGGGACGATCGCGTGGGTTAACTGTAATGCGCCCACAAGTCCTGTCGACATAACAGCAATACCGACATTCATAGTTTTTGCGGCGGAATGCACGAGGGGGTTGAGAATTACATAAGCGACATCAGAGAAGATGGCAATACCGATAATGAATCCGGTTAATGTCAGGGCGAGTGGCATACGCTTGCTGCCAACCAGATTGACCATAGATTTGGTAATTACTTGTATTGCCCCGGTGTGTTTCAGAGCTTCGGCGATGATCGATCCCAGTACAATAACAACACCGATAGATCCCAAAGTGTTCCCAAAACCAGTTTCAAATGCGTCTATGAAATTGTTTTGTTGCACGCCTGGAAGAATTCCGAACAAAATAATCGGAATCAACAAGGCAAGGAATACATGCCATTTCCATTTCGCTATTAGAAATAAAAGCAGGAAGATGACGACAGCAAATCCAGAAAGGGAAATAGCCGCGCTGGTAATTACCGCGGTAGAAGGATCCATAAATTTTCTCGGTTATTATTTGGTGTGCACGCTATTGTGCGGCCAGGAATTCCATTGCTGCATTGACACCGCCTTTTTTGTGGGGAATGTTGGCCAAGCTGAGGCCCATTTCGACGCCGCTTAGCGTACCGGCTAACATTAACTCATTGAAGTCACCAAGGTGGCCGATTCTAAAAACCACGCCTTTTAATTTTCCAAGCCCGGTTC